>NZ_CALIIB010000108.1 GCF_938020365.1 uncultured Streptococcus sp.
CAGCTTCTGACAGCCTGCGATTGCGCAAGTATTCTGCTAAAGTCATATCTGCTAGAATAGAAAAGAGCCTGCTAAAGAGAGCATAAGAATAGCCTGACAGCTGCTGGAATTTCTGCAAATCCACTTCTGCGTCCAGCTTACTTTCCAGATATTCCATGGTTCGATTGAATTGATGCATCATATTCTTTTTCACCTCTTGACTATAGTCTAACAGATATCAGATACTTCTGCCCTAGAATTTTTGTACAAGATTTAAAGGAGGATTATTACAACCTATCCCGCAGCTTCTCCACAAAGAGATAGGCTGCTGGGCAGGTCAGGGTATTTTTGATTGTCAGATGATTAATCTGATGAATCTTCTTGCGGTCTGTGTGAGGGAACTCTCGGCAGGCCTTGGGACGGACATCGTAGATAGAGCAGAGATTGTCTCCACCTAAAAAGGGACAAGGCATGGCCTTGAAGACCTTGTCACCGTCTTCGTCCACCTGCAGAAATTCCTCTTCAAAAGCCGGCAGCTTCATCTTGAAGTACTTGGCAATGCGAACAATATCGGCTTCCTTAAAGTCTGGTCCCAGCGTCTTGCAACAATTGGCGCAGGCTGTACAGTCAATCTCCTCAAAGACCTCATCATGGATTTGCTGGGCAATTTTATCTAGATTTTTTGGTGGTTTTTTCTTGAGACTGGCTAAAAATTTTCGGTGCTCTTTCTGCTTTTGCAAAGCCAGCTGGTGGTACTTTTCAAGGTCGATTTCTTGAGTCATAAACTACTTTCTAATCAGTTAATTTTCGTTAGCATTATATCATAAATCTCAAAAAAATGAGACTAGGACAAAAGTCCTAGCCTCTCAATTGTCTTTGGATTGTCGAGCAAGACGCAGTGGTTGAGTGGGCTCTACTACGCTGATTTCATCAGCTTTTACAGCCCTACTCAACTGTGCGGAGGTGGGACGACGAAATCGAATTCTAACGAATTACCGATTTCTGTCCCACTCTCATTTACTTTGTTTTAAATATTGTTAGTTGGGCCTTTTTCATCAAGGCTCCATGTTTCTTCTATGTATGAGATGACAGAAGCCAGAGTTTTTCGGTCGCCTTCAAAAGAGATCAAATACACTTTGTCGTCTTTTTGGAAAACCCAAGAAACAACTAGTTGCCCTGATTTCATAATTACATTCAGTTGGAAAGCTTCATTGCCAGAAACAGTGGATTTTGCTCCCCACATTTTTTCTACATCTTTATTATCATTCCAACTATAGGCCAGTCGCTGGGCAATTAACTCAGCATTGAAAGTTTCTCCATCTTGGACATGAGCTTTTTCTCTAGTATAGCCATTCATGGTAACGATATTATAAGCTGAGCCATCCGTGAACTGAACGCTGTCGCCACCATCTAGGTCGGTGAACTTGATCCAATTACTTGGAATATCGATATAGCCGTAATCAGCCGAGCCAATGCGTTTAGTCTCGGTTGTAGTGGAAACATCTTTGTCACTAGCTTTATCAGATTTGCTGCTATCTTTTTGAGAAACTTGACTAGTTGTACTACTAGAAGTAGACGATTTCCGATTACCATAATTTTTAATAAGGCCACAAGAAGCCAGAGACAGACCAACCAAAACTGTCAAGAAACTAAGAAAATATTTTTTTGCCATAACAAATCTCCTTTTTAGACTACATGAGCCCGAACTATCTAGATTTCCATACTATCGAAACATTATAGATAACATAGAACGTTTCAAGATTGCTTCTCTATTTTATTTTCAGGAACTGATCGACTTTTTTCCTTCACTTTGTAATGCTGAACTCAGGCAAATAAAGTCCACCGAACTTTATTCCTCATCCATACTAAGGACGCTGAGGAAGGCCTCTTGTGGGACTTCGACAGATCCGATCGCTTTCATCCGTTTTTTACCGGCTTTTTGTTTTTCTAGAAGTTTGCGCTTCCGAGAAACGTCACCACCATAACACTTGGCCAAGACATTCTTACGCAGAGCCTTGATGTCTGTACGAGCCACGATTTTCTGTCCGATAGCGGCTTGAATAGGTACTTCAAACTGCTGACGAGGAATGATTTTCTTGAGCTTGTCTACAATCAGCTTACCGCGCTCATAAGCAAATTCCTTGTGAACAATGAAGCTGAGAGCATCAACCTTGTCGCCATTGAGGAGAATATCCATCTTAACCAGCTTGGACGAGCGATACTCAGAGATTTCGTAGTCAAAGCTAGCATAGCCACGAGTAGAGGACTTGAGCTTATCAAAGAAGTCAAAGACAATTTCAGCAAGCGGAATTTGATAGATGACATTGACCCGATTATCATCGATATAGTCCATTGTTACAAAGTCGCCGCGCTTGCGCTGAGCCAACTCCATCACCGCTCCGACAAATTCCTGTGGCACCATAATCTGCGCCTTGACATAAGGCTCCTCAATAGAGTCTATCTTGGTCGGATCCGGAAACTCACTCGGATTAGAGACATCAATGGCTTCACCATCTGTCAGATTAACCTTATAGATAACAGACGGAGCCGTCATGATTAGATCAATATTAAACTCCCGCTCCAAACGCTCCTGAATGACATCCATGTGCAGCAAGCCCAAGAAGCCACAACGGAAACCAAACCCAAGCGCCTGTGATGTTTCTGGTTCAAATTGCAGACTAGCATCGTTTAGCTGGAGTTTTTCGAGAGCCTCACGTAGGTCATTGTATTTATTAGACTCGATCGGATAAAGACCCGCAAATACCATCGGGTTCATCTGCTTGTAACCGTCTAGTGGCTCAGATGCTGGATTGTTCGCCAAGGTTACTGTGTCTCCGACCCGGGTATCCTGCACCGTCTTGATAGAGGCTGCGATATAGCCAACATCCCCTGTCGCTAGGAAATCACGTCCAATAGCTTTCGGTGTAAAGATACCGACCTCAGTTACGTCAAAGTTCTTGCCATTACTCATGAGCTGAATGGTGTCTCCCGGCTTGACCACACCGTCCATCACCCGCACTTGCAGGATTACCCCACGATAGGCATCGTAGACTGAGTCAAAAATCAAGGCCTTGAGCGGTGCTTCTACATTTCCAGTCGGTGCTGGAACTTTCTCCACTATTTGTTCGAGGATTTCTTCAATTCCGATGCCAGCCTTGGCAGAAGCCAATACGGCTTCGCTAGCATCCAGACCAATCACATCTTCAATCTCTGCCCGCACCCGCTCTGGATCCGCAGCTGGCAGGTCAATCTTATTGATAACCGGCAGGATTTCCAAGTCATTGTCCAGCGCTAGATAGACATTAGCAAGAGTCTGAGCCTCAATCCCTTGGGCCGCATCAACCACCAAAATGGCACCTTCACAGGCCGCAAGAGAACGCGATACTTCATAGGTAAAGTCCACATGTCCCGGCGTGTCAATCAAGTGGAAGATATAGGTCTCCCCGTCCTTGGCAGTATAATTGAGCTCGATAGCATTAAGCTTAATGGTGATGCCACGCTCCCGCTCCAAGTCCATGCTGTCCAAGAGTTGGGCCTGCATTTCCCGGCTGGAAACCGTCTCAGTCGCCTCCAAAATTCGGTCAGCCAAGGTTGATTTCCCATGGTCAATGTGGGCAATGATGGAGAAATTGCGAATCTTCTCCTGACGTTTTTTCAAATCTTCTAAATTCATTTTTCTCATCCTTTTAGGGTATTCTATTTATTATATCATGATTTGTCGAAAATAAAAACGACTGTAACCAAGACAGTCGACTTAATTTCCCATTTATCTAGAGTCTCATACATTCGGAGACGATTAGTCATGGGCTTTTCTGAGTTTTTCAAGAGTTTCTAGGAAAATAGCTGGCGCTTCAGCCGTAAATTCTAGCACTTCGCCAGTCCGAGGATGGGTGAAGCCCAGTGTTCGCGCGTGCAAAAATTGACCATGGCCCTTCAGGGTCTTACGAGGTCCATAGAACTCATCTCCAGCGACTGGATGACCGATATAAGCCATGTGGACACGGATTTGATGCGTCCGCCCCGTCTCCAGCTGCAGCTCAACCAAGGTATAGTCCCCAAAACGTTCCAAGACTTGGAAACGTGTCAGAGCGGGTTTTCCCTTGGCTGTAACCGCCTGTTTCTTGCGGTCTTTTTCACTACGACCAATCGGCGCCTCAATCACTCCGCGGTCATTAGGTAGATTGCCATGGACAATCGCCCAGTATTTACGCAGGGATTTCTTATCCTTAAGCTCATCTGCAAGTGCCAGATGGGCTTGGTCATTCTTGGCAATCATCAAAAGGCCAGAAGTGTCCTTATCAATCCGATGGACAATCCCTGGGCGCAACACACCATTGATGCCAGAGAGATCTTTGATGTGGTACATGAGGGCATTGACCAGAGTACCGCTGGTATGGCCAGCTGACGGGTGAACCACCATGCCTTGAGGCTTGTTGACGACAGCAACATCCTCATCCTGATAGACGATTTCTAGCGGAAGATCCTCTGCCACATACTCAACCACTTCTGGCTCAGGTACTTCATAGGAAATGACATCGCCCTCTTTGACAGCATACTTGGCTTTTTTCGCCTCTCCATTAACCAAAATCTGGCCATTTTTTATCTGCTCATTGGCTAAACCACGGGACAGCTCTGTCAGATCAGCCACTGTCTTGTCCAAACGCAGGCCTGCGGCAGTTGCATCAATTTTCAATTCCATTTGTTTCTTCCTTCAAAATTACCAGTAATAAAATCGCTACTCCAACAGTCAGGTACATATCCGCTACGTTAAAAATAGCAAAATTGACAAAATCCAACTGGAACATATCTACTACAAATCCTTGCTGGATCCGGTCAATGAAATTGCCCAATCCACCAGCAATAATTAGAATGAGTCCCGTCAGCATCCACTTGGAAGCTTGGATATTTTTAATCAAATACCAAACAGCAACTCCAATCACGATACAAGTTATCAGAGCGAAAAACCACTGCTGATTTTCCAAGATAGAAAAGGCTGCACCAGTATTTCTCAGATAGGTTAAACTGACGATCTTAGGAATAAACTTTCTGACCTGCCCCAAAGAAAAATTGGAAACAATATAATACTTGACTGCCTGATCAAGAGCAATCAAAAGAATAACTAAAAAAGGAATCGCAATTTTACGTTTCATACTTCTCTTTTCTGTGCAAAATATTCTTTCATAACAGCTACAAAGGCTTCTCCAACCTGACTCAAGTCCACGTCTTCCCGCTTGACATAAACCATACGATTATCCAAATTGTCTCGGAGCTTAATGACAGTGATCCCATTGACACTATTGCTGTCCAAGAAACCGGAGCCCGTTGCATAAGCATCCGTCCGCTCCAAAATCCCATTCAGCGTAGCTCGGTCCGTCACATTAAACATCTGGGAGCTGGCACTGGTATCGACAAAATTCTCTGAATAATAGAGATACTCGTCCTTTTCCTGAGTGAAGCGAACCGTCGGCAAATCTGCCAAATCTTCCATGACCAGCTCTTCCTTTTGAGTCAGAGGATGGTCTTCCCGCAAATAAATGTGGGTCTGGAAAGGAATTAGCTCAATGACCTCCAAGCCGAGCTTCTCCACCCGCTGCATAATGCCCTTGCTATTCTGACTATTGAGATAAATAATCCCAATCTCACTGTGACCTTGGGCCACTTCGTCCAAAATCTGCACCGTTGTTGATTCAAAAATCCGGAAATTCTTATATTCTGGATACTTTTGAGAAAACTCCGTAATCAACGGCGGCAAAAAGTCATAGTGCTGGCTGGCAATGGAAAATTCATCCTTTTCCTCTTCAGGATTGGCATACTGATTTTGAAAAACATCAAATCCTTTGACCAATTCCTGAGCTCTCTCGTAAAATTCCATACCACGGCGGGTCAAGAAGGTTCCACTACTGGTTCGACGAAAAACTTTAAATCCCAGCTCCTTTTCCAAATCTCGCACCGCGATAGATAGACTGGGCTGGCTGACATACATCTTTTCTGCTGCTTCGCGGAAAGTTCCGCTGTTGGCAATAGCCACTACATAACGCAATTGTTGAATATTCATATCTTTTTCCTTTAAAAAATACTCCTAATTATACCACAAAATCAGCCTTCCTCAAAGGTAGGCAGCGACTTTCCTTTTGGAAATACATCTCTGAAATCTGCATCATTTGCCTAAAATGTCCTTTGTATATAAGAAAGTGACATAAAGAACGACAAACAAAGCTATTAAGACCTCAAAAACAAGCAGAATTTGCCCTGCTAGACCGAAATTTAGTATATTTAAAGACTGCTTCAAGGCTACAGCCGAAATAACCAAAGGGAAGGTAAAGGCCGAAAATCCTGCTGAAAAAGGACGATTTATCAAACGAGGCAATTGCCACAAAATAAAGGCATAAAAGCATTGTCCTGAAACCAAGAGCAAGCTCAACAAGACAGGATTTGGCTGAGAAAAAGTAGCCACATAAGCCGCTGTCATCAAGGAAATAGGCGCACAAATCGTTGTTATATTCGGGCGTACATTCTCTGCTAAGCCAATTTTATAGGTCTTATAAAGGACGATTGGCAAGACCAAGATGGTCGCTAAAAGGCCGTACCAAAAGACCAGCTGCCCCAAAGCCACCTGCTGGGGAACAGCAATTGTCAACGGAGCGACACCAATCCCGACAAATAAGACCGTCCAAGCAGGAAAGACATTCTCCCACTTGAAAGGAAATACAAAAGCTAGAATATAGTAGACCATCAAGAAAACCAGTCCGCCGAAGCTCATCCACCACAGCACTTGCGCACTAATTCGGACAAAATTCCCCAAGAAAGTCCAGCTCGCTAGATAAGTCGAAGCCACCATTCCCTGCATGAAAAAGGTCGGAAAGACCGAGGCTACTAATGCTTGCTCCAGCTGCTCTTTGACTTGTTTAGTATGCGTCAGCATTCCCATCACTAGATGAAGGAAAAACAAGAGTGCCAGACTTGCTAAAAGATAACGTAAGAGCTGACTAACATCGCCAACTAAATTTCCCAAGGCTAGTAAGCCTAGTACCAAGCCTGCCTGAACTAAGAATGGCTCTTTTCTCTTTATCATAAACAGATCTCCTAACCTTAAAAGCACTTTTCTCCGAAGGATAATTCTTTTATTTTCTCTTTAAATAAACTGCTTCCGATTTTCGTTTAAAGCCCAATCTTTCATACAGCCTCAGGGCACCTGTATTTTGAGCTTCTACTACGATTTGACAGACTTGTCCATTTCGGCTAGTCAGGTCATTCAGGATAGATCTGACTAGGTAGCTCCCTAAGCCCTGTCCCTGAAAGGCCTGATCCACAGCTAAGGCAAACAGATAATTACTTCCAAAACTTGTATCAACTGAGCAAGACGCTACGATCTGACCATCTTTTTTCAGTACATAGAGCAGGCTATCTGGGCTCTCCAGTGCTTGACTGGCATAGTGAAGCGCAGTCTCCATCGGCATTTCAAAAATCTGCGACTGAAACGCTGCAATCTCCGCAACCATTTCTTTTTTCCCAAGTAAGACTTCCACGCCTTCCTTTTCTTCTTCAGGGAAAGTCCCCGCTGCCTGCTCCAGCCAAATTTCCGTTTCTTTCAAATCATAGTCAAACTTCTCAGCAAAAGCCGGATGGTCTGCTAAAAACTTGACTTCACTAATGTATTCAATTTGAGATAAATCGTATTTCTTTGCGATTTTGGAGAATTCCTGTAAAAGAGCGTTTGCTATGCCCTGTCCGCGATAGTCGGGCAATACATAGACAGATACCTCTGCTTGCTCCGGCTCATCTGCATAAACTGATAAAAAACCGACCGTTTGATGATCTAGGTTGGCCAGAAAAAAGGCTGGCATATCCCCATCAAAATTATAGGCGTTGTCCAGATAAGGAAGACGATAAGTCCCATCTATAACGTGGCAGTTTTGAACCAGCTCAAAGAGCTGATCTTTGATTTCCTGACTGGGCTGGCTATAAATCTGTATTTCCATCATTCTCCCTCACAAACTTTTAACAATAATACATATAATTTGTAACTGTCCTACTCCAACTCACTCAGATACTCATAGCGCTCATACTTTTCAAGAAGCTGCTCATTCTTGTCATCCAGCTCCTTCTGAAGTTCCGATAGCTTTGTAAAGTCCGAACCGTTCTGCTCCATCTCCGTCTCAATGGCAGCGATGCGTGCTTCCAGTTCCTCGATATCCGCCTCGATGGTCTCCCACTCTTGCTTTTCAAAGTAGCTCATCCGCTTCTTCTGCTCCCGCGCCTTGACGGGCTTCTCCTTTTCTTTCTTTTGGGAAATAGCTGCGCTGGATTGTCTAAAAGCCTTTTCATCCAAATAGTCCGTGTAGTTGCCAAAGAACTCCCTGACCTGACCATCCTCAAAAGCTAAAATCTTGCTGGCTACCTTATCGAGGAAATACCGATCGTGGCTAACTGTGATCACTGGTCCTGCAAAGCCCTGCAGGAAATTTTCTAGAACTGTCAAGGTTGCAATATCCAAATCATTGGTCGGCTCGTCTAGAAGTAGGACATTAGGCTTTTCTAGTAAAAGCTTGAGCAGGTAAAGCCGCTTCTTTTCTCCACCAGACAATTTCTCAATCAAAGTGCCGTGGCTTGAGCGAGGAAAGAGAAACTGCTCCAAGAGCTCAGCAATGGATGTTGTGCCGCTCCCACTCTTAACTTCTTCTGCCACTTCCTGCAAGTAATTGATGACCCGCTTGGACTCATCCAGCCCTTCAATACGCTGAGAAAAATAAGCCACTCGGACTGTCTCACCAATTATGACCTGACCAGATTGAGGCTGCAACTGACCAGCAATTAGATTGAGCAGAGTAGACTTACCCACTCCATTATCTCCGACGATACCCAGTCGATCTTTGTTTTGCAACAAGAGATTGAAATGCGACAAAATCTGCTTGTCTCCGTATGCAAAATCCACATCCTGAAACTCGATGACCTTCTTCCCAATCCGACTGGTTTCAAAGTTCATCTCTAGGTCCGTCTGATTGGTCTGACCCGCCAAATCACTTTTAAGGTCATGGAAACGATTGATACGTGCTTGCTGCTTGGTCGCCCGCGCCTGAGGCTGACGGCGCATCCAAGACAGTTCCTGCTTGTAAAGCTGTTGTTTCTTGTGTATCAGGGCAGCATCACGCTCATCCTGCTCAGCCTTGAGCCGAACATAGTCCTGATAATTTCCCTGATACTCAACCAAGTTCCCACCGTCCAATTCAAAAATCCGCGTGGAAATATTATCCAAAAAATAGCGGTCGTGAGTAATAAAGAGGACGGTCTTCTTTGAATTTTTCAAGAAATTTGTCAGCCATTCAATCGTATCAATATCCAGATGGTTGGTCGGCTCATCCAGCAGCAGCAAGTCTGCTTCTGAAAGTAGGACCTGCGCCAACTGAACTCGCCGGCGTAGGCCACCAGAAAGCTGGCTGATTTTTGCTGCCAAATCCGAGATACCAAGCTTGGATAGGACGGTTTTTACCTGACTTTCAATCTCCCAAGCATGCAGCGAATCCATTTCTGACATGACCTTGTCTAGACGAGCTTGCTTGGCTTCATCATAAGCTGCCATAAGCAGTTCATATTCTCGAATGAGCTGCATTTCTCGCAAATCACTGGACAAAACAGTATCCAAGACCGTCTTCGCTTCATCGAAGTCCGGTTCCTGAGTCAAATAGGAGATTTTATAGTCAGATTTTGCTGAAAAAGGATATACATCACCGTCAAAGCCTGATTTGCCAGACAAGACATCCAAAAGAGTGGTCTTTCCTGTTCCATTGACCCCAATCAGTCCAATCCGATCCAAGTCGTGAATGATAAAAGAAATCTCTTGAAAGACTGTCTTATCTCCGACAGATTTGGTCAGCTTTTCAACGATAAAGTCACTCATCCAACTTGCTCCTTAATAAAGTTCATAATCTCTTCCTTGCTATTTGCCAATTCTCCGTCGACAATGGCCAATTCAATTTTAGTCAGGATTTGTCCCAATTCTGGCCCGGGTTTAAAGCCATAATCTCGGATCAAATGACTGCCCGTCACCACAATCTCATGTTTGTCATGAATGGTCAGAGCAGCATGTGTTGCCTCAATGGCCTCAAATTCAACCGACAAACCAGCTGCTTGCCTCAAACTTTCCGCCTGTAGAATCAAATCCAAATCATACTGATAGCAATCACGCTTAGAAAGACTTCGTTCCTGCCGAATCTCATAAACAGCTACCAGCTGATTCACTCGCTTTTGAAAGTCATTGGACGTCTTCCAATGTTTCAAAAACTTGCGTACATCTTTTACCTTCAAAGCTAGCAAAAGCGCAGCCCAAGCCTGCTCAGAACTAGCAAATTGAAAATCTTCTGCTAAACCGTCTAATAATTCCTTCAAAGCCTCCGCTGAATGTTTCATATCAGGAAGAAAGTCGTAGGCAGCAGCTTTGATCAGACTCTCCAAGCCTTTCCGCCAGAAAGGTGCCATCAGGAGTTTGTCAAACTCGATAAAAATCCGCTCTACCGATATCTTCTCCAAAAGCGGCGCACAATCTGCCATAGCCTGAAAAGTCAGGTCTTCCAAATCAAAGTCTAAACCAGCCTGAAAACGGAAACCCCGCATGATGCGGAGAGCATCTTCATTAAAACGCTCTGCAGCTACTCCCACTGCCCGCAGAGTGCGATTTTTCATATCTGCCAAACCGTTAAAGAGGTCTACAATCTCCCCCTCTTGGTTTAAAGCAAGAGCATTGATTGTAAAATCCCTGCGCTTCAGGTCCTCTTCCAAAGAGCGCACAAAAGAAACCTGACTAGGCCTGCGGTAGTCCACATAGACATCCTCAGTCCGAAAGGTCGTTATCTCATATTCTCCCTGGCCTTCTAAGACCAGAACCGTTCCATGCTCAATGCCAACATCAACTGTCCGAGGAAAGATTGTTTTGATTTCCTCGGGATAGGCCGAGCTGGCAATGTCCACATCGTGAATCGGCCGATTCAACAGAGCATCTCGTACAGAACCGCCGACAAAATAAGCCTCAAAACCAGCCTCTTTAATCTTCTCTAATACTGGCAAAGCCTCCTGAAACTCAGAAGGCATCTTCTCTAATCTCATAGTAAATGTTCCAATCCATAGACCAATTCAGAGCGCTTCACTACCTCTTTGATACCTAGATTTACCCCAGTCATAAAGGAAACTCGGTCATAGGAGTCATGACGCAAAGTCAGCCCTTCTCCTTGACTACCAAAGATAACTTCCTGATGGGCCACTAAGCCCGGCAAACGCACTGAGTGAATCCGCATACCGTCAAAGGCAGCTCCACGGGCGCCAGCCAACGATTCTTCTTCGTCGGCCGCTCCCTGCTGCTTACTCGTCCGAACTTGACTGATTAATTCAGCTGTTTTGATAGCCGTGCCGCTCGGTGCATCTTTTTTGTTGTCATGATGCAGTTCGATAATCTCCACGTCTGGGAAATATTTGGCTGCTTGGGCTGCAAACTGCATAAGCAAAACGGCCCCTAGAGCAAAATTCGGGGCAATCAATCCACCAAGTCCCTTTTGACGCGATAGTTCAGTCAATTCTTCAATCTGCTCAGGCGTGAAACCTGTCGTTCCGACCACTGGAGCAAATCCATTCTCGAGAGCGAAGCGAGTATTTTCATAAGCTACTTTGGGAGTCGTAAAGTCAATCCAGACATCCGCCTGAAGACCAGCTAGTTCTTCTTTTGTATTAAAAACTGGAACTCCCGCTACTTCCTTTTCATCTGTAAAAGGATCTAGTAGACCGGCCAACGCCAACTCAGGATCTTCTGTTACCATTTTATAGGCTGCTTGTCCCATCTTTCCCTTGAAACCAGCAATAATGACTTTTATACTCATCTAGAACCTCTCTCTATTCTTGACTAACCGCTCTGGCAAACTCTAGACCAGCGGAATGTAGGCCAAAGCGACACTCCCCTCGCCCAAGTGAGTTCCAATCACACTACCAAAAGTAGCAAGAGAAATATCGTCTGCTATGCCAGCCGCTATCAGCTGCTGGCGTAAGCTTTCCGCCTTCTCTTCAGCATTCCCATGAATCACCATGACTTGATAGGAAGCAGAGGCAGTTTTTTCCTCCACTACTTCAATCAATCTCTTGGTCGCCTTCTTTTCCGTCCGAATCTTTTCAAAGACTTCGATAACCCCTGCATCATTAAAATACAGGATCGGCTTGATACTTAGGAGATTTCCCAAAATAGCTGCGCCATTGGACAAGCGACCGCCCTTAACCAGATGATTGAGATCGTCAACCATGATAAAGGCACTGGTTCCATCGATTTGCCTCTGAATCTTGAGCAAAATCTCTTCAAAATCCTGTCCTTCCGCAGCCCAAATTAAAGCATTTTCAACCATGAGCCCCAGCGGAGCACTGGTGATTTTTGAATCAGGAAAGGCGATTTTTAAGTCAGGAAACTCGTCCTTGAGATACTGGATATTTTGATAAAATCCTGAAATCCCACTGGATAAAAAGAGCCCTAGTACATGCGTGTAATCCTCGCCAGCAAGGCGCGTCAACGTCTCCTCTAACTCTGCCACACTAGGCTGACTTGTCTTTGGCAAATCATCTGCAGCAGCCATTTTCTCATAAAACCCACTGGCCGTCAGATTTTTTCCTTCTACATAAGTCTCTCCAGCAATCACTACTGGAATATCAAGCACAAAAAGATGGTCATTTCCACGAAGGCTATCCGGCAAAAAAGCGGACGAATCCGTTATAACCGCTAATTTCATCATTAGAACTCCAAATTAATACCTGGTAAATCTAGCGCAATCTCCGTCACTTCATACGTCAAGCGATTGAGCATAGTCAAACAAGGACGCGCCAATTCTTCCACTTCTTCATGCTCAAACTCACTAGGTTCCTGCACCAAACGTCCTTGAATATGATTTGTCTGCGTGATCGTTCCACTAATTACAAAACGATCAAACACAATCATGAAAGTCAAAATCACAATCATGGATGTTGAATTCTTTTCTTCATTTCTTTCAATCAGCTGAAAATTCACGTCAACTTTTGTTTCAGGTGTTCCATTTTCCTTTTCCCATTCAAAATTGCGTGCATCAAAATGATACTGGCTGACAAATTCTTGTTCACGTTGTAATTCCATTACTATTCTCCTAAAAATATACGATAGTCCATTATAACATAATTTGATGTATCTTTCTAGCGATAATTATATTCAGAACTTTATTCACTAGGAGATGGTGACGAATTCTCACAAAGTCTGAAGCTGATTTTGCGCGTAATTTTTCCATACTTCCAAATACTCGCTCGTCTCGCCTGCTTCTCTACGCTTAAAGAATAGATTAAATAAAAATCCAACAAAGCCCGGATAAGATTGTGTTCTTACCAATTGGCAGGTAGAAGAAGTCAAAGGAATCACTTGACAATTTAAAATCGAATGCAAGAGAGAGTGTCTCGCATGTATCTCAATCAAAAAGGCTTCCTCATTGACCTCGCTTATTTCGCAAGACATTTTTATTCCTTCTTTTGTCACAATATCGTATTTTCTTCCTTCGTAGAAAAAGTCTTCTCCGCCTTCAAAGTAAATGGCTTGATTTGTTGATAAATTAGGAAGCCATTTATCCATCATTTTCAATGCTTCCCAAGCAATTTCTGCATTCATATTCACAACTAACTTATCTGTATATGTTTTCATGATCTTATCCCATCTATTCAAATTATGGCAAAAAGAACCTTGACAAGCCATCAAGATTCTTTCGCATATGTTTTATTTTTCCAGTGGTTTACGCAAATATCCGAAAAGAATACCGCTGACAACTGCACCAATCAAGACATACACAAGGTAAAGGATTGGGTTGTTTGTCAAACCAATTACGAAGATTCCTCCGTGAGGAGCCATGAGTTTGATACCAGATAGACCGACAAGTGCACCTGTAAGAGCTGAACCGACGATAAAGCTTGGAATTGCACGGGCTGGGTCAGCAGCTCCAAAAGGAATCGCACCTTCTGTGATGAAAGAAAGCCCCATGACGATATTTGTCAAACCAGAATCACGTTCTTCAGTAGTAAATTTATCTTTGAAAAGTAGAGTTGCAACAAAAACTGCAAGCGGTGGAACCATACCAGCTGCCATAACCGCTGCCATGACTGGAGAACCACCAGTTGAAACAGTACTTGCCAGCGTACTTGTACCAAATACATAAGCTGCTTTGTTAACTGGTCCACCCATATCGACTGCCATCATACCACCGACTAAGAGACCGAGAAGAACCGCAGAGCTTCCGCTCAGACTAGCAAGGAAATCGTTGAGGGCTGTATTGATTGCTGACATAGGGATATTGACTGCCAGCATAAGGAATCCAGTCACAAGAACACCAAGAAGTGGCAAGAGCAAGATGGAGCGAATACCTTCAAGTGAGCGAGGCAGACCTGCAAGTAATTTGCGAAGGACCAAAATCACGCCACCAGCTAAGAATCCACCGACCAGAGCTCCAAGGAAACCAGATGATACACCAGCCAGAGAAAGTGTCTTCTCACCACCTGCAGCATAGGCAACACCACCAAATGATGCACCGCTGCTAGCAATTGCACCGGCTACGAAACCAGAAACCAAACCTGTCTTTTCAGCGATTGAGTAGGCGATATAACCAGCCAATACTGGCAACATGAAGCCAAAGGCTGCACCACCAATTGCCTTAAATTGAGCTGCAATTTCATGATAGCTTCCCAGATTAGAAAGCTGATCCTTTGGCACGCCCAAAATCTGATCCAGCAAGAAGGAAATGGCAATCATAATCCCGCCGCCAATAACGAATGGCAACATTTGAGAAACACCGCTCATCAAGTGCTTGTAAAAAGCTCCGCCCAAGCTAAGTCTTTCATTGCTGCTAGCTACTGCAGCGCCGCCATTAGCAGCCTTGTAAACTTCGGCATTGCCAGAAAGAGCCAAATTGATGAGTTCTTCTGTCTTGCGAATGCCGTCTGCAACTGGGCGACTGATTAAAGGTTTGCCATCAAAACGATCCATTTCAACAGCCTTGTCTGCTGCGATGATAACTGCTTTAGCTTTTTTAATGTCTTCTGCTGTCAGTTTGTTGCCGACACCGCTGGCACCATTGGTTTCAACCTTGATGCCAACCCCCATTTCAGCAGCTACTTTTTGAAGGGCTTCTTGAGCCATATAAGTGTGGGCGATTCCTGTCGTACAAGCTGTAACGGCTACGAGGAAGTCACCAGATTCGTTGGCAGGTGCTTGAACAGGCTCCTCAGCTTTTTCTGAAGCTTGGTCAAAGAGAGCGATAACCTCATCTGGTGAAGATACTTTACGTAATTTGTCAGCAAAACCGTCTTTCATCAAGTATTGAGACAATTCTGCCAAGGCTGCC
>NZ_CALIIB010000109.1 GCF_938020365.1 uncultured Streptococcus sp.
CTTGGAGATGGTATCTTCGTAAACGATGCATTCGGTACAGCTCACCGTGCACACGCATCTAACGTTGGTATCTCAGCAAACGTTGAAAAAGCAGTTGCTGGTTTCCTTCTTGACAACGAAATTGCCTACATTCAAGAAGCAGTTGAAGCTCCAGAACGTCCATTCGTGGCTATCCTTGGTGGTTCAAAAGTTTCAGACAAAATCGGTGTTATCGAAAACTTGCTTGAAAAAGCTGATAAAGTCCTTATTGGTGGTGGGATGACTTACACATTCTACAAAGCGCAAGGTATCGAAATCGGTAACTCACTTGTAGAAGAAGACAAATTGGATGTTGCTAAAGCTCTTCTTGAAAAAGCAAACGGCAAATTGATCTTACCAGTTGACTCAAAAGAAGCAAACGCATTTGCGGACTACACTGAAGTGAAAGATACTGAAGGTGAAGCAGTAGATCCAGGCTTCCTTGGTTTGGATATCGGTCCTAAATCTATCGCTAAATTCGACGAAGCCTTGACTGGTGCTAAAACAGTTGTATGGAACGGACCAATGGGTGTGTTTGAAAACCCAGATTTCCAAGCTGGTACAATCGGTGTCATGGACGCTATCGTGAAACAACCAGGCGTGAAATCAATCATCGGTGGTGGTGACTCAGCTGCCGCAGCCATCAACCTTGGCCGTGCAGACAAGTTCTCATGGATTAGTACGGGCGGAGGCGCTTCTATGGAGCTTCTTGAAGGTAAAGTATTGCCAGGTTTGGCTGCACTTACAGAAAAATAATATCAGCCCGTTAGCTCTACAAAATCCTGATTTTGTAGAAAAAGGAACAAAACTGAAACGTTAACAAAAAGGTGGCTATGTCACCTTTTTGTGTTAGTGGAGGTATTTGTGACGCGGTGGTGGTGCCTCAATGGAACTCCTTGAAGGTAAAGTTCTTCCAGGGCTTGCAGCTTTGACTGAAAAATAATCTTTGAAACGGAAAGAGTTGGGAAACCAACTCTTTTTCTTTTGTACGCGTAGGCTTCTGAGGAAATGGATTTTTGGCTTCTATTTTCCTAGCGAGTAATCAATAATGGGGAATGTAGTTAGAATACAGTAGAAGCTAGCTATGCATCCCTGTAGGGTACAAACAATAAACTCGATGGACAGAGCCTTTTTGTTAGAAAATATGTTAGAATAGAGATAGTTTACTTTTAAAAAGGAAAAGGCATGAGCTATTTTAGTAAGTACAAATTTGATAAATCAAAGTTTCGCTTAGGCATGAGGACGATGAAAACAGGGATAGCAGTCTTTATTGTCCTACTTATTTTTGGTATGTTTGGCTGGAAGGGGCTCCAAATTGGGGCTTTGACAGCGGTGTTTAGCCTGCGAGAAGATTTTGATAAAAGTGTTCATTTCGGAACTTCTCGTATTTTAGGAAATAGTGTCGGGGGCTTTTATGCTTTGCTATTCTATCTGTTGGGAAATTTATTGAACGGCCAATTTTGGGTGACTTTGGTATTTGTGCCAATCTGTACGATGCTGACGATCATGACCAATGTTGCTATGAACAATAAGGCTGGGGTGATTGGTGGTGTTTCAGCTATGCTGATTATCACTCTCTCCATTAGTCCGGAAGATACTATTTTATACGTTTTTGCTAGAGTTTTTGAAACCTTTATGGGGGTCTTTGTCGCAATAGTTGTAAATTCGGATGTGGATAGAATTAAGAATTTCTTTAAGTCTATAAATTAAAATGTGTGAGAAAATCTCACATTGATTGTTGACATACAAAAAAAATTAGTTATAATAGTGCATAGAGAGGAAAAAAATGAAGGAAAAAGAGTTTCGCCGAAATATGGCAGTCTTTCCCATAGGTAGCGTTATGAAGTTGACGGACTTATCTGCCCGTCAGATTCGATATTATGAGGAGCAAAACCTCATCACTCCCCTTCGGAATGAGGGCAATCGCCGAATGTATTCCCTGAATGATATGGATCGACTTTTGGAAATTAAGGATTATATTTCTGAAGGTTATAATATCGCTGCTATCAAAAAGAAATATGCTGAGCGTGAAGCTAAATCCCACAAAACGATTAGCGAAAAGGAAGTCCGTCGGGCTCTCCACAATGATATTTTACAGCAAGGTCGTTTTGGCTCTTCTCTGCCAACCTTTGGTCACATGCGTCGACCATAAACTATTTTTTAAAACTATAAGGAGTTACCCATGCCCATTACAGCAGCTGATATTCGTCGCGAAGTAAAAGAAAAAAACGTCACTTTCATCCGTCTGATGTTCTCTGATATTTTGGGAACCATGAAAAACGTTGAAATTCCAGCAACGGATGAGCAGCTTGAAAAAGTCTTATCAAATAAGGCTATGTTTGACGGTTCGTCTATCGAGGGATTTGTTCGGATCAATGAATCTGACATGTATCTTTATCCTGATTTGGATACTTGGACAGTTTTTCCTTGGGGAGATGAAAATGGCAGTGTAGCAGGCTTGATCTGTGATGTTTATACGACAGAACATGTTCCCTTTGCGGGAGATCCTCGTAGTAATCTAAAGCGAGCTCTCAAACATATGGAAGCATTGGGCTTCAAGTCTTTTAATCTTGGTCCTGAGCCAGAATTTTTCCTTTTCAAATTGGATGAAAATGGCGATCCGACACTGGAAGTGAATGACAAGGGTGGCTACTTTGACTTGGCGCCGACAGACTTAGCAGACAATACTCGTCGAGAAATTGTCAATGTTTTGACTAAGATGGGATTTGAAGTAGAAGCGAGTCACCATGAGGTGGCAGTCGGTCAGCACGAGATTGACTTTAAGTATGATGAAGTGCTTCGCGCTTGTGATAAGATTCAGATTTTCAAGTTGGTGGTGAAGACTATTGCTCGTAAGCACGGTCTCTATGCGACTTTCATGGCTAAGCCCAAGTTTGGTATTGCTGGTTCTGGTATGCACTGCAATATGTCCCTCTTTGACCAAGATGGAAATAATGCATTTTATGATCCAGAAGATCCAAAAGGAATGCAGTTGTCTGAGACAGCCTACTATTTCTTGGGTGGTTTGATTAAGCACGCCTATAACTATACAGCTATCATGAATCCAACTGTCAACTCTTATAAACGTTTGGTGCCTGGCTTTGAAGCACCGGTTTACATCGCTTGGGCTGGTCAAAATCGCTCGCCTTTGGTGCGAGTACCAGCATCTCGCGGCATGGGAACTCGCTTGGAGTTGCGTTCAGTAGACCCTATGGCTAATCCTTATATCGCTATGGCGGTGCTCTTAGAAGTGGGACTGCATGGAGTGGAAAATAAAATCGAAGCGCCAGCTCCAATCGAGGAAAATATCTATGTAATGACAGCTGAGGAGCGCAAGGAAGCTGGTATTACAGACCTGCCATCTACCCTCCACAATGCCCTTAAGGCTTTAACTGAAGATGAGGTCGTCAAGGCAGCTTTGGGAAACCATATTTATACTAGCTTTGTTGAAGCCAAGCGGATTGAATGGGCTAGCTATGCGACCTTCGTTTCCCAATGGGAAATTGATAATTATTTAGACTTATATTAATGAATTCTAGAACAGGGCTTGAAAAAGTCCTGTTTTTGTATGGAAACAAGATATTTTCAGTTTTTAAATGTTGTATTTCCAATCTTTTTCATGCTTTTGTATCCATAATGTACGGGAAAAACTTGTAAAATATATTTAAAAGTGATACACTTAAAGCATAAAAACACGAAAGGCGAATAATAAAATGTCAAACAAGTTGTTATATTCGGGAAAAGCAAAGGATATTTTTGCGACAGAAGATGAGCAGGTGATTTTGTCCCGCTACAAGGATCAGGCGACTGCTTTTAATGGTGTCAAAAAGGAGCAGATTGCGGGTAAGGGAGTTTTGAATAATCAGATTTCAGCCTTTATCTTTGAAAAGTTGAACGCTGCCGGTGTAGCAACGCATTTTATCGAGAAAATCTCAGATACAGATCAGCTCAATAAAAAAGTTGATATCATTCCTTTGGAAGTTGTGCTCCGCAACTACACGGCTGGTTCATTTTCAAAACGTTTTGGTGTGGAAGAAGGTATCGCATTTGAGACTCCAATTGTCGAATTTTACTATAAAAATGATGATTTGGACGATCCCTTTATCAATGACGAGCATGTGAAATTCCTACAGATTGCGGATGACCAGCAGATTGCTTACTTGAAGGAAGAAACGCGTCGTATCAATGAACTTTTGAAAGCCTGGTTTGCCGATATTGGTCTCAAATTGATTGACTTTAAGTTAGAGTTCGGTTTTGACAAGGATGGCAAGATTATCCTGGCAGACGAATTTTCACCAGACAACTGCCGTTTGTGGGACGCAGATGGCAACCACATGGATAAGGATGTTTTCCGTAGAGGACTAGGTGAATTGACAGACGTTTACGAGATTGTTTGGGAAAAATTGCAGGAGTTGAAATAACAACCTCAAGGCTGTTTGGGAACATTGCAAGAGCTGAAATAAAGGAATAAGAATTGATGGATAAACGTATTTTTGTTGAAAAAAAGGCCGATTTTCAAGTTAAGTCAGAAAGTTTGGTAAGGGAGCTCCAGCATAACTTGGGACTTTCAACTTTGAAAAGTATTCGCATTGTGCAAGTTTATGATGTCTTTGATTTGGCTGAGGACTTGTTTGCGCCTGCAGAGAAACACATCTTCTCTGAGCAGGTGACCGACCATGTATTGGACGAAGCGGCCGTGCAAGCGGATCTTGCTAACTATGCTTTCTTTGCCATTGAAAGCCTGCCAGGGCAGTTTGACCAACGTGCAGCTTCTTCACAGGAAGCCTTGCTTTTGCTGGGAAGTTCGAGTGATGTGACGGTCAATACAGCCCAACTTTATCTGGTCAATAAAGATATTGATGCGACTGAGTTAGAGGCGGTCAAGAACTACTTGCTCAATCCAGTTGATTCTCGTTTCAAGGACATCACGACAGGGATTGCCAAGCAGGAATTTTCAGAGTCAGACAAGACCATTCCTAAATTGACTTTCTTTGAAAGCTATACGGCAGAAGATTTTGCCCGCTACAAGGCCGAGCAAGGGATGGCCATGGAAGTGGATGATTTGCTCTTTATCCAAGACTATTTTAAGTCAATCGGACGCGTGCCGACGGAAACAGAGCTCAAGGTTTTGGACACTTACTGGTCTGACCACTGCCGTCACACGACTTTTGAGACCGAGTTGAAAAATATCGACTTCTCAGCTTCAAAATTCCAAAAGCAATTGCAGGCGACCTATGACAAGTATATTGCCATGCGTGAGGAGTTGGGGCGTTCGGAGAAACCACAAACCTTAATGGATATGGCGACTATTTTCGGTCGTTATGAGCGTGCCAATGGGCGTTTGGACGATATGGAAGTGTCAGACGAGATTAACGCTTGCTCAGTCGAAATCGAAGTGGACGTTGATGGTGTCAAGGAACCTTGGCTCCTTATGTTCAAAAACGAAACCCACAACCACCCAACGGAGATTGAGCCATTTGGTGGAGCGGCTACTTGTATCGGTGGGGCTATTCGTGACCCATTGTCAGGCCGTTCCTACGTTTACCAAGCTATGCGTATCTCAGGTGCGGGTGACATTACAGCACCGATTTCAGAAACTCGCGCTGGGAAATTGCCACAACAAGTCATTTCGAAGACTGCGGCTCACGGTTATTCTTCATATGGTAACCAAATTGGTCTTGCGACGACCTACGTTCGTGAATACTTCCACCCAGGCTTTGTAGCCAAACGCATGGAGCTTGGTGCCGTTGTTGGTGCTGCTCCCAAGGGCAACGTTGTCCGTGAAAAACCTGAAGCGGGCGATGTGATTATCCTTCTTGGTGGTAAGACTGGCCGTGATGGAGTCGGTGGTGCGACGGGTTCTTCTAAGGTTCAAACAGTTGAGTCTGTAGAGACTGCTGGTGCTGAGGTTCAAAAAGGGAATGCCATTGAAGAGCGCAAGATCCAACGCCTTTTCCGTAATGGCGATGTCACTCGTCTTATTAAGAAGTCCAACGACTTTGGTGCTGGTGGTGTCTGTGTAGCTATCGGTGAATTGGCAGACGGTCTTGAAATTGACCTCAACAAAGTGCCTCTTAAATACCAAGGCTTGAACGGGACAGAAATTGCCATCTCTGAATCTCAAGAACGGATGGCTGTGGTGGTTCGTCCTGAGGATGTAGATGCCTTCGTGGCTGAATGTAACAAAGAAAATATTGATGCTGTTGTGGTTGCGACAGTGACTGAAAAACCAAATCTAGTCATGCACTGGAATGGTGAAACAATTGTCGACTTGGAACGTCGTTTCCTTGATACCAATGGTGTGCGTGTCGTTGTTGATGCTAAGGTTGTGGACAAGGATGTCAAGCTTCCAGAAGAACGTCAAACATCTGCTGATACACTTGAAGCTGATACTCTTGCGGTTCTATCTGATCTCAACCATGCGAGTCAAAAAGGCTTGCAAACTATCTTTGACTGCTCGGTCGGTCGTTCAACGGTCAATCACCCACTTGGTGGTCGCTACCAACTCACGCCAACTGAGGCATCTGTGCAAAAATTGCCAGTTCAGCATGGTGTGACTCATACTGCATCTGTCATGGCACAAGGTTTCAACCCTTATGTGGCAGAATGGTCCCCATACCACGGTGCGGCTTATGCAGTTATCGAAGCAACTGCTCGTTTGGTGGCTGCTGGCGCCAACTGGTCTAAGGCTCGGTTCTCATACCAAGAGTATTTTGAACGCATGGATAAACAAGCAGAACGCTTTGGTCAACCAGTAGCAGCTCTCCTAGGCTCTATCGAAGCACAAATTCAGCTTGGCTTGCCATCGATCGGTGGGAAGGACTCCATGTCTGGTACTTTTGAGGAATTAACCGTACCACCAACCTTGGTTGCCTTTGGGGTGACGACGGCAGATAGCCGTAAGGTGCTCTCTCCTGAGTTCAAGACTGCTGGTGAAAACATCTACTACATTCCAGGTCAAGCTCTCTCTGCAGAGATTGATTTTGACTTGATTAAGTCTAACTTTGCTCAATTTGAAGCCATCCAAGCTGGACACAAAGTAACATCTGCATCAGCTGTTAAATACGGTGGTGTCCTTGAAAGCTTGGCACTTGCTACCTTTGGAAATCATATCGGTGCAGAGGTGACCTTGTCTGAACTTGAAACAGCCTTGACAGCTCAATTAGGCGGATTTGTCTTCACATCTCCTGAAGAAATCGCTGGAGTAGAGAAGATTGGACAAACGAAAGCAGACTTTACACTCCTTGTCAACAGTGTGAAGCTAGATGGACAGAAACTTGACAGTGCCTTTCAAGGAAAATTGGAAGAAGTTTACCCTACTGAATTTGCTCAAGCTAAAGAACTGGCAGAAGTGCCAGCTGTCGCTTCTGACGCAGTCATCAAAGCCAAGGAAATCATTGAAAAACCTGTGGTTTACATCCCAGTCTTCCCAGGAACAAACTCAGAATATGATTCAGCAAAAGCTTTTGAAAAAGAAGGTGCAGAAGTCAACTTGGTGCCATTCGTGACCTTGAATGAAGAAGCCATTGTCAAGTCAGTTGAAACCATGGTTGACAATATCGGCAAGGCTA
>NZ_CALIIB010000110.1 GCF_938020365.1 uncultured Streptococcus sp.
GCACCTCTTGCTTGGTCGGATGGACATTGACATCGGCCAGATAGGGGTCAATCTGGATATTGATGACCGCTAGTGGAAAGCGGCCTACCATCAGCTTGCTGCCGTAGCCGTCCAAAATAGCCCGATTAAGCAGGAAATTCTTAATGTAGCGGCCGTTGATGAGAATCGTAATATAATTGCGATTTGCACGAGTCAGCTCAGGCAAGCTGACATAGCCGCTCACTTCAAAGTCCAGATCTGAAGCAGAGATTTCCACCATTTTCTTGGCAGTTGCCAGACCATAGATGCCTGCAATAGCCTGACGCAGATTGCCACTGCCGGCAGTCCGTGTCATTTCGCGGCCGTCACTGATAAGGGTGAAAGCCACTTCCGGATGGGCCAGACTAAGCCGATTAATCATATCAACGATATGGGACAGCTCAGCCTGCTGGCTCTTCATATACTTGAGCCGGGCTGGAGTATTAAAGAAGAGATCTTCTATCTTGATTTTCGTTCCCACCGGGCTGCTAGTAGGCTCATGCTCTTCAATCTCACCACCTTGGGCAACCAGCAGAGTCCCGTGCTGGCCGGCTTCCGTCGCTGTCTCAATAGTAAAACGCGAGACAGAAGCAATGGAAGGAATGGCCTCACCACGGAAACCCAATGTCCGAATCCGAAAGAGATCCGCCTGCTTCTTGATTTTGCTTGTAGCATGGCGTCGAAGAGCCAGAGGGACATCTTCGTGGTCTATGCCCTCGCCATTATCCGTCACCTGGATAGTTTTGAGTCCGGCCTCCTCGATTTCGATGGTAATTTGGCTTGCACCCGCATCAATTGAATTTTCCACCAGCTCCTTGACCACGCTGCTAGGCCGCTCAATGACCTCACCGGCCGCAATCTGATTGGCTAGAATTTCTGGAAGTTCGATAATTTTTGACATCTTTTTCTCCGTATTTGTTCTGCTATCTATTATAACACATTGGGCTCTTTCTAGCAGAGGGCAGCCTTGTCTTGACCATTCTGCGCACAAGACAAACCAGATAGACACAAATAGCTGCCACATAGACAAAAGGGCTTGTTTTCGCTGCTAAGTTGCGGTTTAATAAAAGTGAAAGGAGGGAGCTATGAAAGTTAAGCTAAGAATCGATTCCCAAGTCACCGAGGACTCCGTCAGCATTGAGGCTCGCCTTATGACAGAAAGAATTCAGGAATTGGTCCACTTTGCTCAACATCTAGGCAAAGAAGACAAGATTCATGTCAAGAAAGAAGACGAAATCTACTTACTAGATGCTAAGGAAATCCACCGAATCTATACAGAAAATCGCCAGGTTCAGGTCCGAACGGCAAAAGACAGCTATCGAGCTCAACAAGCTCTTTATCAATTGCTGCAGGT
This sequence comes from uncultured Streptococcus sp., assembly GCF_938020365.1. GTDB lineage: Bacteria > Bacillota > Bacilli > Lactobacillales > Streptococcaceae > Streptococcus. The sequence continues at coordinate 1,373 of NZ_CALIIB010000110.1, forward strand.
CCTGCCGGAGTATTTCCTGCAGATTTCTCAGTCGGAGATTATCAACAGCCGACAAATCAGCCATCTCAAACTGACTCCAAATGGTCTGATTCAAATATTTCTGAAAAACGGCGATCAGACATACTCGTCCCGCCGTTATCTCAAATCCATTAAAGAAAGGTTAAAATTATGAAAACTCGTCTTAAAGAACTCTTTTTCGGAGGAATTGGAGGGATTTTCATCGGTCTCTTCTTCTCCATGAGCATTTCTTATTTTTACAATCCAGCTTATCTACCGCTTCACCCTCGCTCTCCTATCGGCCACTTCTTTTTAAGCCAGCATGTCCATGTTTCCCTTATCATGCTCTACTGCATGTTTATCTGGTTTATCATGGGAGCTATCTTCAGATGGAGTGGAAGCTTCTTCCAAAGAGACTGGAGCATCCTGCGCTCCGTCGTTAGCCACTATGGCGTGATGATTCTAACCTTTGCACTTTTGGCTAATCTAGCTGGATTTTTCCCAAGAGAAAAAATACTCAGCCTGACACTGACTGCCGTTGGGGAATTCACTCTCATCTATCTAATCATTTCAGGTACCATCTACTACCGCACTTACCGCAACATTCAAAAAATCAATAGCGGTTTGTCTAGCAAATCGTGAGAAATAAAAAGAGAGTGGGACAGAAATCGGTAATTCGTTAGAATTCGATTTCGTCGTCCCACCTCCGCACAGTTGAGTAGGGCTGTAAAAGCTGATGAAATCAGCGTAGTAGAGCCCACTCAACCACTGCGTCTTGCTCGACAATCCAAAGACAATTGAGAGGCTAGGACTTTTGTCCCAGCCTCTTGTTTTTACAGCTTCTTCTTGAGCTCGGCTACCGCCGCCATGACTTCTAGGGGAGTCATATTATAGATGTCCAAGTCTCGGAGTTCAGTCAGGACTGGATTTTCCGATCCTTCTGCAAAAAGAGAGATCTGCTCCGCCACTTGTGACTGCTTCGGTCTGGATGCAGCAGGAAGCTCTGAGCCTAGTCCTGTATCCTGACTCTCCAAATGACTCAAAATGCTATCCGCCCGCTCCAGTAATTTCTTAGGAAGTCCGGCAATCTTCGCCACATGAATTCCGTAGGACTTGTCAGCCGGACCCGGCTCAATCTTATGCAGGAAAGTCACCTGTCCGTCCTTTTCCAAGGTTGCCACATGGACATTTTCCAAATGCTCCAAGCTATTCTCTAATGCTGTCAGCTCATGATAGTGGGTGGCAAAGAGGGTTTTAGCTCCAGTATAGTGATGAATGTGCTCGATAATAGCCTGAGCTAGCGCCATCCCATCATAAGTCGCCGTTCCACGCCCCAGCTCATCAAAGAGAATGAGCGAACGCTTGCTGGCCTGCCGAATGGCCCGATTGGCCTCCATCATCTCCACCATAAAGGTGGACTGGCCAGACACCAAATCATCCGCTGCACCGATGCGCGTGAAAATCGCGTCAAATACTGGCAGACTGGCAGACTGAGCAGGCACATAAGAGCCCATCTGTGCCATGATGACGATGATCGCCAGCTGGCGCATATAAGTCGATTTCCCGCTCATATTAGGCCCGGTAATCAGCTGGATGTCCGTTCCCTGGTCCAGCAGAATACTATTTGGAATGTAGCTTTGAGCTCCCATGACCTTTTCTACGACAGGATGGCGGCCTTTTTCAATCTGCAGACGGCGCTCCGCAGTAAAGACGGGACGCACCAAATGCTGCTGTTCTGCCACCGCAGCAAAGCTCTGCAGGACATCCACAGCTGCCAGCGTTTGTGCCAAGGCCTGCAAGCGCTGGATATATTTGCCAACTTCCTCGCGAATTCGCATGAAAATCTCGTATTCCAGATTAGCAGATTTTTCACGCGCCTCCAACATTTCTCCCTCAATCCGAGCCAGCTCCTCCGTTCCGAAACGCTCCGAATTTTTCAGGGTCGCCTTGCGGAAGAAATGACTAGGCACATGAGCCAGCTGGGAATTGGTCACGTGGAAATAGTATCCATCTTTTTTGTTGTAATCAATCTTCAGATTGCTGATGCCGCTGTTGGCACGTTCTTTGACTTCCAGCTCTGCAATCCATCCAGTCCCCTCCCTCAGCACAAGCCGATACTGATCCAAGGTCTCATCAAAACCGGTCTGAATGATATTGCCCTCAGTGATGATATGAGGTGCATCCGGCGAAATAGCTGAGCTAATCAAGCCCGCCAACTCTGGAATAGGATCCAAGCCTTCAATCAAACGATCTAGATGCGGGCTGCCGATTCCTTGCAAGATAGCCTTAATCTGAGGCACATTGCCCAATGTTGCTGCCAGCTGCAGCAGATCCTTGGGATTAGTCTTGCCAAAAGAAACCCGACTAGCAAGCCGCTCGATATCATAGACTCCCTTGAGGCTCTCCGTCAAATCACTCCGCTCAAAGAAATGATCCAGAAAAACCTCAACGACATTCTGCCGCTGGCTAATTCGCGCTTTATCAATCAGCGGACGCTGAATCCAAGAGCGCAGCATACGGCCACCCATGGCCGTCTTGGTCTCGTCCATCAGCCAATAAAGACTGCCGTGTTTCTTGCCCGAGCGAGCATTTTCTGTCAAATCCAGACTCGCCTTGGTGTCATAGTCCATTTGCAGGAAGTCCTTGATTTCATAATGCTGAGCCTTCTTCAAATGACTGAGCTCTCTCATCTGGGTCCGGTGCACATACTCCAGCAATTTCCCCGCAGCCTGACGTTCCATAGGAGACAGCTCCTCGCCCAGCAGCTGAACATCGTCCAAGGCTGTCTGTACATGGGACAGTAAGAGATTCATCTGGCCAGCCAAGACCTGCTCCTCAGCTTCTGGCAACGCATAGCCCAGCACCACTTCCCTAGCTTTCAAATTGCGGATTTCCCCGCAGACTAGGGCAAAGTCCTCTAAACTAGTCACCTGAAACTCACCAGTCACCAAGTCCATATAAGCCAGACCATAGAGACCATCTGAGTAATCCAGAGCCACCAGAAAGTTATTAGCAGAGTCCGGCTTACTGGAGTCCACTACCGTCCCCGGTGTGATAACCTGAACGACCTCCCGCTTGACAACTCCCTTGGCTTCCTTGGGATCTTCCATCTGCTCCGCAATCGCTACCTTATAGCCTGATTCGACCAAAACATCAATATACTGCTGAGCCGAATGATAGGGAACTCCGGCCATGGGAATGGGATTTTCAGCATTTTTATTGCGACTGGTGAGAGAAATTTCTAAAATCTGGGCGGCATTGACCGCATCATCATAAAACAACTCATAGAAATCCCCCATCCGAAAGAGCAAGAAAGCATCTGGATAGTCCTTTTTGATATCCAAATACTGCTGCATGCCTGGCGATAACTTTTCTACTGCCATCTCTATCCTTTCTAAAAACAAACGAGGTCAGGACTTCTGTCTCAAACCTCTCCGTCAATTCTAAGCTTTTTGGCTATTCCATGCCTTCTTTGACACTCGTCTCGATTTCTCTAGCCGCTTCCTGATCCCGGCAAATCACCAGCAAGGTATTGGCCCCTGCAACGGTTCCTAAAATCCGACTATCCAGCGAACCATCTACCACATTTGCCAAGACCGTCGCTTCGCCCAGTCCTGTACGGAAAACCAGCGTAAACTCTGCTCGAGAAACAGCCTGAACATGACTGGCCAAAAATTCAGCTAAGTCCAGCTCTTCTGTTTCGTGGGCCAGCACATAATAGACTTGGCCGTCCTTTTTCAACTTGGCCAAACCAATCTCCCTTAGATCACGCGAGAGGGTTGTCTGGGTCACAAAAATCCCCTCGTCTTCCAATCTTTTTTGAATATCCTTTTGTGTTCCTAACTTTTCTTCCTTGATCATCATTCTGACAAGTTGATGACGCTCGCTCTTTCTCATACTCGACCTCATTGACTGAATATTTATACTCTCAATTATATCAAAAAATCTATCTTATACCAAAAAAATTGAAGATTCCTCATAAAATGTGATAGAATAGTAACAAAAGACCCAAAGGAGCAAATATGGATAATAAACAATTAATCGCTAGCGAATTGGCCAAAGTTATTGACAGCTTGGACCAAACCGCTATCTCTAACCTACTAGAACAGCCGAAAAGTTCCGATCTTGGAGACATTGCCTTCCCAGCTTTCTCACTTGCTAAAGTAGAACGCAAGGCTCCTCAAGCTATCGCTGCAGATATTGCTGAAAAGATCGACCCAAGTCATTTTGAGAAAGTTGTCGCAACTGGACCTTATGTCAACTTCTTCCTCAACAAAGCTAAAATCTCTGATCAAGTTATCAAAGAAGTCATCAAGGAAGGCGCTGACTATGGTCAACAGAACGAAGGTCAGGGCGGAAATATCACAATCGACCTTTCCAGTCCCAACATTGCGAAACCTTTCTCTGTCGGACACTTACGTTCAACCGTTATCGGCGATGCCTTGTCTAATATCTTCCGCAAGATGGGCTACAATACCATCAAGATCAACCACTTGGGTGACTGGGGCAAGCAATTCGGTCTCCTCATGGTTGCTTACAAGAAATGGGGCAACAAGGAAGCCGTTGAAGCCAACCCAATCGATGAACTCTTGCAACTCTACGTTCGCATCAATGCCGAAATCGAAAACGACCCAGCCTTGGATGAAGAAGGTCGCCTTTGGTTCAAGAAACTGGAAGATGGCGATCCAGAAGCAACAGAACTCTGGCAATGGTTCCGTGACGAAAGTCTCGTTGAATTTAATCGCATCTATGAATTGCTCGGCGTTGAATTCGATAGCTTAAACGGAGAAGCCTTCTACAATGACAAGATGGACGAAGCCGTTAAAATTCTGGAAGACAAGGGTCTCCTGAAAGAATCAAAAGGCGCTAGCATTGTGGACTTGGACGATGTCAACCTGCCACCAGCTATGATTAAAAAATCAGACGGTGCTACGCTGTACATCACCCGTGATATTGCCACTGCTATGTACCGTGCGCGCACTTACAACTTCGTCAAGAACGTTTATGTCGTTGGTCAAGAGCAATCAAACCACTTCCGTCAACTCAAGGCCGTCCTTAAGAAGATGGGATTTGACTGGAGCGATGACATGATCCACGTGGACTTTGGTCTAGTTACGAAGAATCGCCAAAAACTTTCAACACGTAAAGGAAACATCATCCTTCTGGAACCAACTCTACAAGAAGCGATCAGCCGTGCAAAAGCTCAAATTGAAGAGAAAAATCCAAATCTGGAAAACAAAGAAGCTGTTGCCCATGCAGTTGGTGTCGGTGCCGTTAAATTCTACGACCTTAAGACTGACCGCCGCAATGGTTACGACTTTGATTTGGAAGCAATGGTTTCCTTTGAAGGTGAAACTGGACCGTATGTGCAATATGCCTATGCACGTATCCAGTCTATCCTACGCAAAGCAGACTTCAAGCCAAGTCTTGACGCTAACTACAATCTCAACGATGCTGAAAGCTGGGAAATTATCAAACTGCTCCAAGACTTTGCTCGCGTAGTCAAACGTGCAGCTGATAACTTTGAGCCATCTCTGATTGCCAAATACGCAATCAGCCTAGCTCAAGCCTTCAATAAATACTATGCTCACACTCGCATCTTGGATGAAAATCCTGAACGCGACAGCCGTCTAGCCCTCAGCTACACTACTGCTGTTGTGCTGAAGGAAGCTCTCCGCATGCTTGGTGTAGAAGCACCAGAAAAAATGTAACCCTACACAAACCTTCCAGTTTTGGGAGGTTTTCTTAGGAAGAGATATTTTATGAATGAAACTGCTTATATTTTAGTTGCCCTTAGCTTGGTCATTCTCTTTTTGTACAACAAAAGAGAAAAAGTAAAGTTGCAGATTTTGCTGCAGCAGGAACTCCTAAAAAGTGATCATTTTCGACAAGAACTCCAAGAAAAAATGGCCACTAGCGAAAACCAAAATAACCTTATTGCTTACGTTAACAAGAACTACCGTTTAGGAATTTTATATTCAAAAGAGCTGGTCGAAACGATCGCCGGCGAGCATGCAAGTCAAGAATAGAAACAAAAGCCGTTCGATCAAAAATGTTGATCGAACGGCTTTTTACTTATGCTTTTATTTCGTACAATTCCTCGATAATGCCAGCTACTTTTTTAATATCGCCTAACATACCACGCATTTCAAAATCAGCTAAAACAGGGAAACCAAAACGTTGGCTGTATTGCTTAGCAGTCAGACAGTACTGGTTGTTAAAGTTACGATTGCCACTTCCGATAACTCCCAAACACTTGCTAGCATTCTGTCCATAAGCTATAAAATCGGCCACATCCGTCGTAAGAATCTCAACATCACCATTATCCACACCATTGCCACCTTCCAGATAGGTCGGTAGAAAGGTAATGAAAGGGTTGGTCATTTCAAAGAAAGGCCGCCCCTCTTTCACTAGGTCTTTGATGTGGATTTTCTCAATCTCTAGACTCGGATGCTGCTCTAACAGATAGTCGCTCAAGCGACGGACAAAACTTTCTGTATTACCACTCAAGCTAATATAAACTAAGGAAACTTTCATGTTTATTTGCTCCATTCCCAAAAATAACATTTATCTGCCCATCTAGTTTGTAGCAGGTAAATGTTATTTGCCAAATCTTAATCTTCTTCAACCGCTTCTACACTCTCAGCTTCCTTTTGCTGCTTGATCAGCTTAAAGATAACGATGGAAAGGAAGATAAGACTAACAACAACAGAGAAGCCGATAGTAAAGTTCAGTCCCAGCATCTGAGATGAGAGTAAGGATGGATCTGAAAAAGAAGACGTTGCAATCCCTTTTGCTACCACATAACCATACGCTGTTCCAATCAAGCCAATAAGAACGTTCGCGATGTAAATAAGATTGGCTTTAAAAATATCTTTCTTAAAAACGAAGAACCAAGCTGCAATCAAAAGAAGCAAGCCAACATAAAAGAAAATATTATTTATTAGCGAACCTGACAGTTCAGCGCTCTTGCTAAAGTAAGCTGCATACTGAGATTTTGCTGGCTCATTGATCCCCTTTAGTAAGGTTTCCACGGCATCATTTGAAGAGGAGAACTTCGACACAAGCCCCCATAAACTGCCAGCTGTTTCTAATCCCAGTAAGACATAGAGATAAATTGGTTTCTTTTTCATAATAACCTCCTGTAAAGAAATACTTTTTCTTATTATACACCCAAAAGAAAAGACTGACAAGAGACAAGATCTGATACGATTTTAAAGCTCCACTACCAAAAAAACTTATCTTCCAAGGCTACTTACTCTAGTCTTCTAACACGAGAAAAGCCAAGACAATCCTGTATAGGCTTTTTCACTTATTTTAAATAATTAGTTCTCCAAATGCCATACTTCGTCATTGTATTGTTGGATCGTACGGTCTGCTGAGAAGAAGCCAGCTTTCGCAATGTTAACGATCACTTTATCCAACCATGCATCACGATCTTCGTAGTCCGCAAGCATTTGCTCTTTCACCTTGATGTAGTCTTCCAAGTCAAGAAGCGTCATGAACCAGTCTTTGTTGATCAATTCGTTGTAAAGACGTTCCAAGCGTTCTTTCTTACCTACTGCAAGAACAGCATCGCTGATGATAAAGTCAACCAATGGCTTGATAGCTGGACGAGCGTAAAATTCGCTTGATTTGTAGGCTGCTTTTGCGTAAAGGTCGATAACTGTTTCTGAATCTTCACCGAAGATGTAGATGTTATCTTCGCCAACCAACTCAGCGATTTCCACGTTAGCACCGTCCATAGTACCAAGTGTCAAAGCGCCGTTGAGCATGAATTTCATGTTACCAGTACCTGAAGCTTCTTTAGAAGCAAGTGAGATTTGCTCAGAAATATCACCAGCTGCAATCAAGAAGCTTGATGCTGTAACGTTATAGTTCTCAACCATAACCACTTGCAAGTGTGGTGCCACTGCTGGGTCATTCGCGATGATTTCTGACAAGCAAAGGATCAAGTGAATGATGTCTTGGGCAATTGTGTAAGCAGGAGCTGCCTTACCACCAAAGAAGACAGTGATTGGGCGAGCAGGAATGTTACCAGCCTTGATGTCCAAGTATTTGTGGATCACATACAAAGCGTTCATTTGTTGGCGTTTGTACTCGTGCAGACGCTTGATTTGGATATCAAAGATAGAATCTGGATTGATTTCCACACCTTGAGCTTCCTTCAAGTGACGAGCCAATTTACGCTTGTTGTGAGCCTTAATGCCTTCCAGCTTTTCTTTCACTTCTTGCTTGCCAGCAAAGTCAAGTAGACCTTCCAACTTAGCGGCATCATGGTGCCAATCGCGACCAAGAAGTTCATCTAAGTAGCTAGACAAACGTGGGTTAGCGTGCATGAGCCAACGACGGAATGTGATACCGTTTGTCTTGTTGTTGAATTTCTCTGGATAAATATCGTAGAAAGCTTTCAACTCAGAGTTTTTCAAGATTTCAGTGTGGAGTGCTGCAACCCCGTTGACGCTGTATCCATAGTGGATATCCATGTGTGCCATGTGGACACGGCCACTCTCATCGATGATTTGTACAGCTGGATCTTTGTATTCTGCTTTGACACGACGATCCAATTCTTCGATGATTGGTACCAAGTGAGGAACCACTTCTTGCAAGAATTCAAGAGGCCATTTT
>NZ_CALIIB010000111.1 GCF_938020365.1 uncultured Streptococcus sp.
GGACGACGAAATCGAATTCTAACGAATTACCGATTTCTGTCCCACTCTCTTTTTTGTTTGTCTTTTTTACGTCACTGCTCAAGTTTAATGAATTTCAATGAGACCAGAATGACCAGCTTTTATCTAAAATCTCAGGGCTGCTAACAAAAAAGAGCGGAAAATGCTTTCCGACTCTTTTTTATGCATTCAAAAATTATAATTCAGCAATTTGGCTGAGGTTGACTTCTGCAACCGTGTCATTTCCAAACATAGAGATAATCATCTTGACCTTATTATTGTCAATTTCCGTGATTTTGCCAGTATAGTTAGCAAAGGCACCGTCAATGATGCGAACTGTATCACCCACTTTGACATCCAAGTCAAACTCTTGAACTGTTTGTCCCATAGAAATCAGAATGCTGCGGATTTCTTCTTCCAAGAGTGGCGTTGGTTTCGAACGGTTTCCGTGTGAACCTACAAATCCAGTTACGTTTGGTGTATTCCGCACGACAAACCAAGCTTCGTCCGTCATGACCATCTCAACCAATACATAACCTGGGAAACGGTTTTCTTCGACTTCCTTGCTCTTGCCGTTTTTCTCGACTTGAACGGTCTGAGTCGGAATTTCCACGCGCAGGATATTTTCCAGCATATTATAGGTCTGGGCACGTTGCAAGAGATTTTCCTTTACCTTATTTTCATAGCCTGAGTAGGTTTGCAGTACAAACCAGCCTTTATCAAAACTGTCCATGTTTTGTCCTTTCCTAAATAAAAAAGCCTAGGGCTTCTGCTTGATATCTAGCCTTATTATACCATAAAATCTAAAATTACAAAGCATTTTGGTAAATATTTTACAGACAAATGAGAGTGGGACAGAAATCGGTAATTCGTTAGAATTCGATTTCGTCGTCCCACCTCCGCACAGTTGAGTAGGGCTGTAAAAGCTGATGAAATCAGCGTAGTAGAGCCCACTCAACCACTGCGTCTTGCTCGACAATCCAAAGACAATTGAGAGGCTAGGACTTTTGTCCCAGCCTCATCTTTCTTATGAAAACATGTTGATTATGCGGAAGAGACCGCTGGCAACTACCTTATCAAAAATATAGATGACAACAGCAAAGAATGCTGTGTATTCCATGACGGAAAGGAAATCAGTCCATCTTTCTTTACGGGTAGGCCAAGTTGTATCTCGTAGCAAAACGAAAACATCTTTAATGAATTTCACAACTATCTCCTATCTGGTTTCTTTATGCAGTGTATATTTACTGCAGTGTTTACAATATTTATTCACTTCTAGACGCGTAGGTTTTGGAGTGCTACTAAGTTTGATTGAGTAGTTTCGTGACCCACAAACTGTACACGCTAGACTCGCTTTTTTTAATGCCATGACGCCTCCATTCCCCTTATTATAGCAGTTTTCTACTTCTTTGACAAGCCGTTTAGACGATTAATGGAACCAGCCAGTAATGGTATCCCATAGATTTTTGGCTTTTTCAGTAATCCCAGACTCATCGATAGCTTTCTTGGCATCATCTACCAGATTTTGCGCCCGCTCTTGGACATCTTTCAGGAAGTCTTTATTTTCGCTAGTCGTATTCGTTTGACCAGTACCGTAGGTATCGACTGGGGAAATTCCATTTTCAGCATAAGCATTTTTCTCACCAGAGAAGGAAGTTCCTTCCGTATAAGGCAGGATGGTGTTGGCGACATTGCGGAAAATAGCCGAAGCTTCATTGGCACTTGTACCAGTCAGATAGTGAGTTTCATCCGTCTTAGGGAAGCCCAGCCATTGGCTGATAACTACATCTGGTGTGTAGCCGATGACCCACTGGTCTCCTGACAAATCAGGGTTAAAGTCAGTCTCTGTCGTTCCTGTCTTTCCAGCCATTGTATAGCCATACGGAGCTGCATAGACTCCCGTTCCGTTTGAGAAAGTTCCCAGCATCATACTGGTCATCTTTTCTGTGGTTGAGCGATTGAGAACGCGGGTAGAAGTCTGCCGGTGGGTTTTGACAACCTGACCACTAGCATTTTCTATCTTGGTGATAAGATGGGCATCATTCATAACTCCATCATTCGCAAAGACTGAATAGGCTTGGGCCATCTGAAGTGGATTGGTCGTCACGCCACTTCCCAGAGCCACACCTAGATTCTGTTCTACCTTGTCCATATTAAGCCCAAACTTTTTGCCGTATTCAAAGGCCTTGTTCACGCCTAATTCATCCACTGTTGAAACCGCGGGGATATTGAGGGATTCAGCCAAGGCTTGATACATTGGAACTGTCGGTGAACTTTGGATATTGCCGTAGTTATTAACCTTATAGTCACCAAAAACGGTCCGACTATTATCTAGTTCCTTATCCGTTGACCAGCCGGCTGCTATAGCTGGGCTGTAGGCTACCAAAGGCTTGATGGTCGAACCTGGACTGCGAGCAGACTGAGTCGCATAGTTGAAAGTCCGAAAAGCAGAGCCATCAGCACTGTTGACACGGCCAACCAGGGCCCGAACACCACCCGTCTTAGGATCTAGCGCTACGCTTCCTGACTCGGCCCGCGTCCCGTCTTCAGCCAGTGGGAAGAGATCGACATTGCTATAAATAACCTGCATGCTGGCTTGGTAATTTTGGTCCAATTCGGTGTAAATCCGATAGCCATTGTTGACGATTTCTTCTTCCGTCAGACCGTAATCATTGACCGCTTCATTGATAACCGCATCAAAATAAGATGGGTAGCGATAGTCTTCTGACTTGCCTTCGTAGGCATCGACTAGCTGACCTCCAATACCAACTGTCGCGGCCTGATCCGCCGTTGCCTGATCAATATAACCTGCCGCCACCATATTTTGAAGAACGGTGTCACGACGGTTGGTCGCATTCTCAATCGAATACAAGGGATTATATAGCTCTGGTCCTTTGAGCATACCGGCTAGAACCGCTGATTGATCCAGGCTAAGCTGACTGGCAGATACACCAAAGTATTTCTTGCTGGCATCTTCTACGCCCCAAACCCCATTTCCAAAATAAGAATTGTTGAGGTACATGGTCAGGATTTCCTGCTTGCTGTATTTTTTGTTAATTTCTAAAGCTAGGAAAAATTCCTTAGCCTTACGCTCAATGGTCTGATCCTGAGAAAGATAGGCATTTTTGGCCAACTGCTGCGTGATAGTCGAGCCACCACCCGAACGCCCCGCAGTCAAAATGGCCAGAAAGAAGCGACTGTAGTTAATCCCGCCATTCTTATAAAAGGAACGGTCTTCTGTCGCAATCACCGCGTTCTGTAAGTCCTGACTAATCGCGTCTAATTCGACATAAGTTCCCTTTTGCCCAGACAAGCTACCCGCTTCGTTTCCATCCTTATCATAGATCAAAGTCGTAGCTTTCAGAGCATTCTGCAAATCTTTGACATTAGTCGTCTTAGCTACATAAAAAAGATAGCCACCAACTACCAGACCAAAGGTCAGGCCGAGAATCAAGAATATCTTGGTCAGATGAAACCTGCGCCAAAAGCGGCGGAAGGGATGTTGAGACAGGGGCTTCTTCCGATTCTTACCAGACCGGCTATAGCTAGGTTCAGGCGTCTCGCCCTCCAGCTCCTCAGCAACCTTCTTCTCAGGCTGATCCGTTTTAAACAGATTGACTAATTTTTCAAATATATCATTTAATTTCTTCATAAAACATATTTTATCACCTTATCCATGCAGACACAAGGCACGACTCCGCTACTTTCTACTCCTTTTAGCTTTCTTTAAGGAAATAGCAGATCTACTTTCCTCTTTCCAACGAAGCATTTCCAAATGGGCTAGTTTTTGCTACAATGAAAACATGAAATTTACTATTACCATCCCCGCAAGCCTGCCTCCGATGACCGTCAAAGAACTGCTAGAAGAGCAGCTGCTCATCCCACGAAAGATTCGGCACTTTCTCCGAACCAAGAAACATGTCTTAGTCAACGGAGAATCCATCCACTGGCAGAACTTGGTCAAGCCTGGTGACAACATCCAACTGACCTTTGACAAAGAGGATTATCCAGAAAAAGAACTCCCCGCTGGCCAGCCTCATCTGGTCGAGGAGCTCTACCAGGACGAGCATCTCATCATCGTCAACAAGCCTAACGGCATGAAAAGCCACGGCAATGAGCCGACAGAAGTCGCTCTGCTCAACCATGTGTCAAGCTATGTCGGACAGACCTGCTATGTCGTCCACCGACTGGACAAAGAAACCAGCGGCGCTATCCTGTTTGCTAAAAATCCCTTTGTCCTCCCCATTCTCAACCGCCTCTTGGAAAACAAAAAAATCGCCCGCGAATATTGGGCCCTTGCTCAAGGAAAATTTCCCAGCAAAACTATCGTCTACAAAGATAAAATCGGACGCGATCGCCATGACCGACGGAAACGCCTCGTTGATCCGAAAAAGGGACTCTACGCTGAAACTCATGTAACCCGACTCAAGGACTTTGGAAATACGACTCTGGTCAAATGTCAATTGAAAACCGGACGGACTCATCAAATCCGCGTCCATCTCGCCCATCACGGCCATCCCATTATCGGCGACCCCCTCTACCATCCTCACCCCCAAGGTCGCCTCATGCTCCATGCCCACCGCTTGACATTGACTCATCCATTTACCCTAGAAACCATCAGCGTGGAAGCACCGTCAGAGAGTTTTGAAGCAGAAATCAAACGGCACAAAAGCAAGGCTAAAAAAGGATAGCTTGCCTGATTTCCGAGGCTCCAAGGCTAGCACTCCACATCGACAACTAGCCACAATTCTTTCAAAAAACAGATTTTCCCCAAAAAGACGATTTCCTACCAGAAATCGTCTTTTTCTTCTCCTCTAGCTAGCAACATAGCACGCCAGATACAAACAAGCGCCTATTCGTTCTTTAGAGATCATCTGCCTTATGCCAAATTGCTCCCCAGTCCATCTTTGACTACTAGCACCTCCACCTCGTTTTGAATCATCCTATCTGACCAAAGAATAATCACAAAGTCACAAGAAAAAGCTCAGCTAGGCCGAGCTTTTTGATTATTGATTTTTAAAACGTTCTACATCACGCGCAATGACTAACTCTTCATCTGTCGGAATAACCAGAACTCTGACTTTAGCAGCTTCTGTTGAAATATCTCCTGTAGCACCAAAGAAATTCTTCTCTGGATCGACATCGCAGCCAAACCAAGAAATTCCTTCGATAACCATGCTACGGATGGTCACAGAGTTTTCACCGATACCAGCTGTAAAGATAATGGCATCTGCTCCATTTAAAACAGCTAAATACTGACCAATGTATTTTTGAATGCGATCCACAAAAATTTCATTTGCCAATCGTGCCTTTTCATCACCTGCACGCATAGCTTCATGAATATCGCGCATATCACTTGATTTCTCTGAAACACCCAACAGTCCAGATTCACGGTTCAGAATTCGACTGATATCTTCTGGCGTGTTAAAATCATCTGTATGTTGCATCAAGTATGGAATAATCGCTGGGTCGATGTCACCTGTACGTGTTCCCATCATAACTCCACCAAGAGGAGTGAAGCCCATAGAAGTATCCACTGAGCGCCCCTTATCAACTGCTGTGATAGAAGCACCGTTTCCGATGTGGCAAGTGATGAGTTTCAATTCTTCAATCGGTTTACCCAAAAGTTTCGCAGCTTCGTGGGCTACATACTCATGGCTGGTTCCATGTGCTCCGTATTTACGGACCTTATTTTCAGTGTAATACTTGGTTGGCAATGGGTAGCGATAAGCCTTTTCTGGCATGGTTGTGTGGAAAGATGTATCAAAAACAGCCACACTGGTAATGTCTGGAAGAAGTTGCCTGAAAGCACGGATACCGTCAGCATTGGCAGGATTGTGCAAAGGAGCTAGCAGAGACAACTCTTCAATCTTTTTCAACACATCGTCAGTCACAAGAGCTGATTCTTTGAAATACTCGCCTCCAGCTACGACACGGTGCCCAACACCTGTGATTTCATCGTAAGATTGAATAATTTCAAACCGTTTCAAATCATCTAATAAAATTTTCACAGCTTGTGTATGGTCAGCAATATCTAAGGTTTGGCGTTCAGAACGACCATCAAATTTAACCGTAGAAATTGAGTCCTTGAGACCAATCCGCTCAATCAAACCTTTAGCCAGCACCTTTTCTTCTGGCATTGAATAAAGTTGCCATTTTACACTCGAACTTCCAGCATTGATAGAAATAGTTTTTGACATCTCGTCACCTCTTTAAGCGTTTTCAAACTATTATATCAAAAATTTGTTTGAATTTCACTAACTTTGACCCAGTTTTGAAAACTTTCACGAAACTTCAAGATTTCATCCTGACTTTGCAAGTCCTGCAAAGGGTAGATAAACGGCTGAATGTCTGATTCGCCTTGTTTTCTCAGGACAAATATCGTCTTAGCATTCTGTCGGCTCGCGAAAATCTTCTCTGGTAGGGAAATCATTGCCAAGAGCTGGGCACTAGAAAGCAGCCATTTTTTCAGCAGGTGACTTTGAGGGCTCGTCAGCAGATTATTTGGTGCAAGAAAGATAGCATAGCCCCCTGGTTTCAAATATTTTAGCGACTGCTCCATCAAGAGATGATGGGCGTAAGTATGCTCGTCTGGACTGGCAACCTCATAACGAGCCGCCACGGCATCATCTGGATAATAGCCCACTGGCAAATCGCTGACAATCAAGTCGCTTTCTTTCAGAACCTGAGGCCGCACCGCATCTCCTTGAGCAAAGTGTGCCTTGGAATTCATGACTTCGGCAATGCTGGCAGACAAATCAATCAGCAAGTCATCAATCTCTAGACCCAGATAATCCATATTTTTTTGTGTGTGGTTGAGCAGAGTCTCCGCCAAATTACCTGTCCCACTGCCGATCTCCAGCAAATCAACTCTCTCGTCTTGAGTCAACTGGTCGATCAAAAAACTCAGCAAGAAGCCGACCGAATCAGGTGTGAACTGATGATTAGCTTGGAGCGGCTCTGTCTGAGAAGCCTTCATAAAAATAAACTGATAAGCCCGACGCCACTCCTCCTTGGTCAAATGCAGGGCACGGAGTTTCTCATTATTTTTCAGAATTTCTTGTAATTCTGTATCTCCATCCAGATAAATCCCATTCTGCTCAATCAAGGCATCGTAGAAATTGGTCCCCAGCACATTTTGGATATTTTGCACGTTTTCTAAAAGTAGATGAAAAGCTCGTTCTATTTTTTCAAATTTCATGGCATCCTCCGTTGTCTTATGATACCAAAAAGAAGCCCTCTTTCCAAGGGCTATCGGATTACAAATCTTTTACATTTATATTAGTCGCTTCTCTTGCCAGTTGAAGGAGAGGGCGCTTTAGTTTTTTTAGTATCTTTGGAGTCTTTAGCTTCTTTGTCCTTCTTCTCTGGCTCCTTTTCACTCTCAAAATAGAAAGAATAACTCTTCTGATTGGCGAGTTGGCTACTGACCTCCAGCATATTTCCCTGCCTGCGATAATGGGTACTCCCTTTGTCAAAGGCTAATTGCCCACTCTCCTCTGTGACAGTAGCCTTGGTCAAAACAGCCAAGGCATAGGCTTCTGTCCGTTCCCGATTGGCTTGAAAGAGACGCTGATTGGCCACCTGCCGATTCAGATAAAATTGCAAGAGCAAGCTGAAGACAGCTGCCATGAAGAGGGCATAGAGCAAAATGCCTGCCTTAACTTTTATCTTGAACACGATAGATGTACTCTCTTTCTAAATTATTTTCAAACCGGAAGCGAAAGCGAACAAGGTTCCCCTCCTGACTGATCGGAGCAGCCTTGAGCCCATAGACCATGGGCTGATAGCCACGTCCCGAAGCATCCGTCTTGCGGAAATCATCATTCCGAGATTTGCCCAAAGCTATATGTTTGCCATCCTGTTTGACGTAGATTTTGTCGTTTTCTACCCGGTCAAATTGGCTGCGCGATAGCTCCGTCTCCAACTGATCGACAAATAAGAGCCATTCCTGCTGCTTATTTTCCTGTTGATGTCGCAGTTCAAAAGCCAGAAGTTTGGTCATCGACTGAAAGACCAACATACCACCGCTCAAGACCAGCAGGGCGACTAGAGTCTCCAAAAGTGTAAAAGCTTTGATTTTAACGTTTTTTAACACTGAGCACCTTCTCTTCTTGGTGATAGACTGTTAATTGCTGGTCGGTCTTGACCTGGCGGACTGTGATGCCGTTGACTGTCAGATTTTCCTGTCCCGTCTGCATGGCCATCCGAGCAACCCGTAGGACTTCCTCCTCCTGCAATAAGCGAATCTGTTCCTGCCGCGACTGACTAATCTGCCCAAGCAGGAGGCTGGCAATAGCCGCAAAAACCGCCATTGCCACCAAGGCCTCCAGCAAAATGCTAGCCTTCATTCGTCGTCTTTTTAAATTTTCCATTGCCCATATAAAGCTGGTAAACAACCTTTTTATCCTCCGTTTGAAAAACAATCTTACTGAGCGAAGAATTCCCGCCAGCCTGGTCAAACTGAATGGTCTGAGGAGCATGTTCCTGCAAAGTCTTGGGAAATTCTACTTGCTGATAGCCGTTGGAAATCTTACGGTCCGAAATGGTCAATTTGATCTTTTCATGTCCAGCCACACTTAGCTTTTGGCTCTCCTGATAAAGATGCTCAAATTCCATGAAAAATAGCTGCTCCTGTACTTGATTGAAACCAGCCTGAACAGATCCAGATAAACCTAATAAAATGAAACTGACCACAAATAAAGCTAGGAGGCTTTCCAGTAGTGTAAAAGCCTTAATCCGCAACTGCACGAGGTTCACTGCTGTTTTTTCCATAGTAAGCCTTATAGGATGCTACCTGCTTCTCGGTAATCCGACCATCCGCAACCAATTTCCCTAGAGTAGCTTTTTCATTAACATTCTTCAATTCATAAAGCTCGGCCTGACTTTCTACCACCTTGACTACAGCAGCGTTGCCCGTATCTGAAACAGCATCCTTCTGCTTAGTCAAATTCGGGACAAACAAGAGCATCAAGACGCTGATGATTAAAAGAACGACTAACATTTCCACCAGAGTGAAGGCTTTAACCTTCAAAGTTTTTAATTTTTTCATAATTGAATCTCCATATTCTGATAAATTGGCAGCAACATAGCTGCATAAAGTAAAACGATCACGAGAGCGACAAAAACAAAGACGAGAGGCTGAATCAAATTCATGGCACGATTGATTCTCAGGAAAAACTCTTCCCAAGTCTTTTCGGCATACAGTTCCAATTCGTCACCCAACTTGGACTTGACCTCGCCGTACTCGATGATTAAGGACAACTCTTTCTTAAAGAAGGGGTAGGTGCCGACCTTCTCGGCATAGCCCTGACCTGCACCTAGAGCCGCCTCCAAGTCACGCCCCAGCTCCTGAAAGAGCTGAGAAGGCTGGTCCTGCATGATGAGAAAGATCTGGCTCAATTCCAGCCCTTGCCCAATCATATTGCCCCATTCACGCGCATAGTAGGCCGTCAGATAGGCCCGCACTAAGGCACCGACAAAAGGAAACCTGGCCAAACGGCTGAAAAATCTCATCTTAGAGCTCTTGCGATAATAGAGCCAACCACCACAAATCAGTAAGCAAATCACCAGAACGCCTCCCAGAAAGATCTGCGGTAGATAATGAATGAACTGAGTAGCCATATTTTGACTGTCCAGCTGGGGCAGGAGATAATTACGCAAGCCCAGCATAATCAGTACTAAAAACCCAAGCAGCATCAGGGGATAAGTCCCCACCTCAATCAATTTCTTACGAACTTTAGAAAGATTTTCTAGATAATCTTCGATTTTACCCAAACTAAGATTTAGATTTCCGTGCAACTCAGACAAAGATAGCTGGGTGACCACATTATCTGAAAAACCTAAACGCTTCATAATCTGGGAAAACGACTGACCCGCAGCCAAACCCGAACGCATTTCTGCGACATAGGCCTCTTCTAAAAGGGCGCTCCGCTGCAGGAAATCGACAATCTCCGCCAGATGAAAACCGCTGGTAAAGAGATTACGAAATAGCTCGATAATCTTCTTTTGCTTAGGCGTAGATAATTTTTTCCGCCTGCCTTTGATCAGCTGTGATATGTCCATCTGCAAAAAGCTGGTCAATCTGCTGGTTCCAGAGACTGGCTTCGTGCTGTTGATAGTCTTGGTTGACAAAGTCGATCACACCTCCTCCCCCGATTAAACGCTGGTAACAGACGCCCTGTAACACCATGCGCAACTCATCCTCACTGACACCCAGCTCTAGCAGGCGCTCATACACTCCGCGAATACTCTTAGCATGGATAGTTGAAAAGACCGTAGCCCCTGTCAAACTAGCCCTTACCACCGCTCGGGCCGTTTCTTGGTCGCGGATTTCCCCGATAATCAAGAGATCCGGCCTGTGGCGCAGAGACAGCTTGATGAGGCTGTCATAGGTCATCCCGATAGTTTCATTCAGTTGAAGCTGGAGCATGTTTTCCTGCTTGATTTCCACAGGGTCCTCGATAGACATGACCTGTTGTTGCCCAAATCTCATCTGAGCCAGCTGGTGCATCAGCGTCGTCTTTCCACTACCAACTGGTCCTGAAAAGAGATAAAGGCCGCGAGAATTTACTTTTTTACGAAGATCAGGCAGATTGTCAAACCAGAAACGCAGCTCACGCTCTTCATCGTGTAAGAGCCGAATCACCAAACTCTCATAGCCGCGGTAATCCCCGACGGTTGATAGACGAAGCGAGACCGTCACATCTCCACAATCATAATCGCAGGAGCCTAGCTGGCTGCGCCTCTTCTCCCCGACATTCATGCCTGAGACAAACTTAAAATGGCTGATGACTGACGATAATAAATCAAAATCATAGGTCTGAATGAAGCGCCGCTCATCACCCACCCGCATATAAAGCTCATAGCAGGTGCTCTTGGGAATCAGATAGACATCTTGAGCTGCTTCCTGCCTGGCTAATTGAATCATTTCCTTTGCAATTTTTTGAACCATAAGTCCTCCTCACCTTACTATTCGCACAAAATGAGAAAAAATAAAAAAAGAATGAAGAAATTTTCTCCATTCTTTGATTTCTATCCTACCTAGCCCGCACTTTAATTTTGCAAATACGGTGTTTTTCAGTAGCATTTTGCTTACGGTAGCCTGGACGATACTTGCTCTTGGGGATCTTGCTTTCATTTTCTAACAAAAGCAGAGAGTGGTATTGCTGAATATCTTCATTGCACTCCTCACACCAACGTTGATCGGCCGGATCCCAGAAAATCGTCATAAGATCACTGCGGCTTTTATAAAGTGGCGATGCTTGAGACATCTCTAGCCAGCGGTTCTTGTAGTATTTGAGTGCAGTATAATAATCATCGAAATACCTTTTTTCAATGATATCATCCTCCCAACCATCTAAAAACCACCAGGGCTCATAATCGCCATACATTTCTATTACGCTGTACATACCTGTCCCCTTTTGTATCCTATATTATATATAAAATTCTTTGATAATGAAACTATTTTGCTCGTCGGCTCTATAATAGTTCGTTTTTCATCAAAGAAAAGCAAAGAAACAAAAGGGAGTGTCGCTTTTTGTGCTTATTTCCAATTCAGATGCACATGCTCTTTCATTTCCTTATAGGCCGTATCAATCCGATCTTTGGTCGCCTGATCCAGCTGATTGCGATATTTTCCACCCTCGATGAAGTCTTCTAAGATAAGGGTTTGATAAGTGTAAAGCGGATAACCCTCTGGTGAATAAGTTCCCTTTTCCACACGACTGACCCAGCTTGGATGCGCCTGAGCTGTTTTGATAATGGTCCCCTTGTCCGTCTTTTCAATGGTCACATCCATCAAAACACCACGCTCGGTCCACTCAGCCGTATCCACACCAGCCATGGTTTCAATCCGCTGATTGGAGATAAAATTTCCCATGGAGTAGATAATCAGCTTCTTCTGACCATCTTTTTCAAGGATTTCTGAAGGCTGCACTACATGCGGATGCCCACCAAAAATGATGTCCGCTCCCCAGTCCACCATCTTATGATAAAGCTCAACCTGCTCCTCATTTGGCTCCAGCTGGTATTCGATCCCTGTCTGCGGCATGACTACTGTAATGTCCGCTTCTTTCTCCGCCTGTTCAATCTCCGCCTTCATCTTCTCCTCATCAAAGGTCGATAGGTGATGATCAATATCCTTCTGACTGAGATTGGACTCCAAGCCATTAAAGCCATAGGAGTAAGCCAGAATAGCAATCTTGATACCTTTTACTTCTTTGATCAGGATAGGCGATTTATCCCTGTTTTTGTGAGTATAGACGCCGACTGGGCTAATCCCGTGATCTTCAAAGGCTTTGGCAGTCGTAAAGACTCCCTCAAGCCCTGAGTCTAGGATGTGATTATGGGCCAGGTCCACCACTTGGTAGCCAGCATCTTTGATGGCGGGGACAACAGCCTCTGGAGCATTGAAAAGCGGATAGCCTCCCAAAGGATAGTCTGAGCGAATGGTCCCTTCAAAATCTCCCAAGACCAAATCTCCTTGCTGGAGCCAGTCCTTGACATAGGTGAAATTTTCCGAAAAATCATAGCTACCATCAGCCTTTTGGGCACTCATATAAAGCCCATCGTGGTACAAAAGGTCGCCATTAGCCATAATGCGCACCGTTTTCGAGTCAGCCTTCTTTCCTGCAACCGAGGAAGATTTGGGAGCATCTTTAGAAACATTCCTACCGCTTCCCTTAGGCATCCCCATGATGCTTTGGAAGAATAAAATTGCTGCCGCTGATACAAATACCGCTCCCAACAGGGCAAGGATAAAGGCACGGTTGCTTAATGCTACTTGTCGCTTGGTTCCAGATCTTTTCTCCATTTTGCCAACCTCCGTATTACTTATATTTTATCATAAATTATCCTCCCAAGGGAATAAAAAAGAGTCTGGGACAAAAGTCCTAGCCTCTCAATTGTCTTTGGATTGTCGAGCAAGACGCAGTGGTTGAGTGGGCTCTACTACGCTGATTTCATCAGCTTTTACAGCCCTACTCAACTGTGCGGAGGTGGGACGACGAAATCGAATTCTAACCAATTACCGATTTCTGTCCCACTCTCTAAATATCAGGCCGAGCTCGACATCAAGGACTGCAAATACCAGCGGTAAGCCGCCCGATAATGATTGATATTAAAAAACTTCATCTCCCCGATACCGTAGCGCATCAGGTAGTAAATCAGATAGCGCAGATGCAGGATTTCCCACTCCAGACTCGTCTTTTGACAATGAGCATACTCAGTCTCAAGCTCCCCATAGTAATCTCTGAATTGATTATAAATTTCTTGAATTTCCATTATAACTCCAATCTTTTTGCTTTAACACTAGTTTAACGCAAAAAGAAGAGGATTAGGGGCAAGAATCGTATCCTGTCTCATTTCAGAGCCAAAAGGTGGGGTAAGCCACTAGAAAATGACATTTCAGGGAATATTTTTGACATTTGGGAGCTACAGCAGAAGACTAAACTCCCTCATAAATATGATTCAATATATTTTCTAACTCTAGAATATAAATGACTAGACTAAATTTATAAGATATTTAGCATATTTAGTTAATATCTAGTTCTTTATACAAATTCTGTAGGTCTTCTAAACTATCAAGTTCATAAATATCATTTTGAGAAATTGGTTGTCTTTTTATATTTAAATTTGGAAGCTGTTCTAAAACAATATTATCCCAATATATAGAAGAGTATTCTCCTGATAAGAAACGTTCCTGAATAGCAGCTTGCAAAAATACTCCATCCTCTGCGTTCCAATATGAAACTCCCGAAATAATAGAGCCACTTCCATCTTCTATTGTTATGTCGGTAACATTTTGGTTTTCATCCGTATGAAGAACCCATTCTTGTTTAAAATTGGTCTTATAGGCTGAAAAATAAGTAGAATGTTTTAAATTCGTCTGTAAAAAATTGTTAACTAAATAGTTATCTGCATCTATAACATATGTATCTGATAGATATTCTTTTACTAAAAACATCGTATAAAAATTATTATAAACATCGTACTTATCGTTATGAATCAAAGTTACTTGGTATTTTTCTCTTAGAAATTCAAATTTTTCAGCCAAATAGCCTGTAACGACAATCACATCATCAATGCCTTTTTCTTTTAAAAAACGAATTTGCCTCTCAATTAATGTTTCCTCTCCTATTTTAATCAGAGACTTTGGAGTCGTTAAAGTGATTGGTCTGAGTCTAGTTCCCATTCCAGCAGCTAAAATAATGGCTCTCATTATAACCTACTTTCTTAATTTTTAAATAATATTTACTCTTTTGATATAAAAACAGTCCCAACGATAATCATTATGCTGCACATAATTAACTTTAAATCAAACTGCCCACCAAGTAAAAAAATGCTAAATATAATAGCCCAGACAGAATAGGTAACATTCATTCCCGTAGCCTTAACAGGTCCAATCATATCAATAGCTTGATAGTAATAAAGATATGAAGTTGTACCAATTAATGCCAAGCCAGCAATTATTATAATGATGGGACGACTTATGACACTATATATGTTAAACAAAGGATGTCCTCCAAATATAATAAAAAGGAAATATGCAATACTGGACACCCATTGCCGAATAAATAGTGCTTCTTTGGGGAGTACATCTTCCTTCATACCATATGCGCAAATTACACTTTCAGCTGCCCAACCACCTGCACAAATGCAAGCAGCTGTGAAACCCCAAAAGGCGTTAGAATTCAAAGAATTAAGCTGTGAATAACCTAAGATTGTAATAGCAAGGACAGATAGAATCAGCCCAAACCAGCCTTTCGGAGTTAAATAATCTTTTAAAATAATAGCTCCTAAAACAGCTGCAACGACTGGATATAGTGCGGAAATGCTGGCAGTATATCCTGCTCCAATCGTATCAATGGCATATAAGTAAGCGCGCATTCCAATCGGTCCACCAAATAATGCTGCAAGCATTACAAATAATGCACTTTTATTTCGGAGTTTTGAAACCGTTGTTTTCAACTCACATTTAATCACTTGCCTAGTCGTTAACCACAAAGCAGAAAATAAATCATGAAAAAATGCTAACAATAAGGATGCTGCAACTAAGCGCTTATCTACTAGCGAAAAGGGAACAGCTAATAATACCCAACCATTTATAGTAGTATCTGCTCCCCACAAAATACCTGATAGTAAACCACTAAATAGTCCTTTGCGATAAGGATTCATTGTAAGCCCTCCGTTTCTCTTGATACAGACTCATATTTTCCGCAGCACGTTCAAGTCTGTCTCGTCCGTAACTGCCAAAATCATCTCCCCTACTCTCTTTAAAAATGGTCCAAACTGACCAGACAAAGTCTGAACAAATTTTATAGGCTAACATTTTCAACTCAATATAAGGAGGAAGGTCATTTGTTTGATAATAATTCTCCAGCAACTGTCGTTCTTGACTATCTGTAAAATTACATTCAATACTATGATCTGCCAAATCCCATACAGGATCATTCATACCAGAATATTCCCAATCAATTAAGAACATTCTTTTTTGACCATTTTTTACAAAATTTTCTGGTACAGTATCAATATGACATGGAACTTTCTCGATTCCCATTCTCGACAAATCAGATTCTAAAGCTAGAACTAATGGACGTAGTTCATAATATCCCTCGTAGTAATTAGCCGCCATCTCATTCGCTAATGATTCATATTTTTTTATCTCATCAAATACATTAAACTCATTATTAAATTCTAATCCCGAAGTATGCAACTTTCTTAATAAATCCGTTGTCTGTCGCATATTTCTTGGGTAAGCAGCAGTTACAGGATTAAGAGTTTCCGCCTCTTCAATGAAGCGACTGATTTTAGATCCTGTTTCAGAATCAAAATAGGCTGTTTCAACATCTAATCCTAAAATCTGACCAAGAGTACTATTTTCCTTTTCTGAAATTCTATCAATAAAACGTTCAGTGCCATTTCCTGCAATTCGGATAATGAAAGATTGACCATTTAAAACAACTTTATAATTTTTATTAGTCATACCTCCAGCACTTTCTAATAAATCAATATCATCATCCGTCACATTCATCTTTTCTTTTATGAAAGCTCGTACTGTTTCAAGTGCTGAACGCTTTTCTTTTTGGATGATTCTAGGATAGATAGTTTGAGTTACAAATTTTATCTGAGCTTGCTCATCAATCTCTCCCCAAATGAAATCATCTACACGAACATAACCTAAACGGTAATCACGTGCAACATCCATCATAATATATTCATAATTAACGAGAGGATTCTCATTTTCTGAAAAAATTTCCAGCATTTTTTTAAAGAAAGATAGAGAAAATTTCGAAATACCAATCATTTCTCCATCAATTCGATTAAATTGATGAATATCTTTACTCATCTTATAAATGTAGCCATCATGTATTTCAACCATAGCTTCATCATAAGTTTTTCGCACACTAGTAATCAAGATACTACTAGTATCTCTTGAACGGAGCAATTGTGTTAAACCACGTTCTTCAAAAACTAAATCACCTTCAAGCAATATAAAATCGTCTTTTATAAACGATTGGGCAGTTGCTAATGAAGCCATTGTACCTGTCTTTTTGAATTGCTCATTAACAACTATATGCACTTGAGGATATTTTTTTCCGATAGGTAGGAGCATTTCTTTAGCGAACCCAGCAACTATTACAATATTAGTAATACCAGATGAGATTAACAGCTGAATGCCTCTATCTAAAATAGTTTCATCGTTCAACGAAATTAGACCTACTGGAACATCTATTTGTCGTGCTTGACCTGCCATTAAAATAACAGCATTCGTAATTGATTCCCCTTCATTACTCAAAGAAATCTTCTTTTGCTGTTCCTCCTTCAAGTATCGTTCCAAAAGCTTCAAACCTATTTCTGTTAGCTGATAGCTATTCTTCTTATTTTTTTCAATACGCAGATAATTCTCTTCCTCTAGTATCTTAATGATGTTATTAATTTTCCCTAAAGAAAGCTGGGTTTTTTCAGAAATCTCCCTTTGAGATAAATATCTATTTTGATTCAATTCATATAATACTGCAAACAAATCATTCATATAAGGCTCACCTTCTGTTCATTTTTTGAACAAATCAATTGTACTTCAATTTTATATGCTTGTCAACGAGAATATAGCTACATGAAACTAAAAAATTTAGCCCCACATGCAAAATAGAACTAAATTTTGACTTTATAATATCTGTAGTTGGTAAATACCAGTCAGAAAGTACGGAGCCTTTTCGTTTATAAAAAATCGTATCCCCTATGGTGAAAAGCAACTAAACTATCATTTGAAAGACTCATATGGGACTTCTTTCAATATCACAGATTCAATCAGATTGAGACACAAAAGTATCGTATCCCTCATATTTAATTGTCATCTAAGCAAAATAATTTTTTATTAAACCTGTTTGCTATCAGAAGGGAAGTATATTAATAAAATATAAATATTCTCCCAACTGGAGCATAATTATTCTAGTCAGATAAATCTTCTTTAATTTTTGTCGTGGAAATTTCTTTCGTTCGTGGCAAATAGACTACTTCTACACCTTCTTCTTTAAGATAATCAAATTTCCCCTTCCAATCATCTCCCATAACAAAAGTATCAATATGGTACTCCTTGACATCATCACGTTTTTGTCCCCAATTCGTTTCTGGGATAACAAGATCAACATATCGAATAGCCTCTACCAAGGTTTTTCTATGTTCATAGTTAAAGTAGCACACTTTATTTTTCTCATTTAAATTAAATTCATCACTGGAAACAACAACAACCAAATAATCTCCAAGTTCTTTTGCTCTTTTAAGCAAATTTATATGCCCATAATGAAGCAAATCAAAGGTTCCATAAGTAATTACTCTTTTCATCACTGTCCTCTTTCAATTTATTTTAAGTATTAAAGTTTAATCTTTCTAGTAACAATTTATCGCTTTCACAACAATAATTGTTATAATCGCTTTGTTAGTATTCTCATTTACTTTTTCAGTATACTTCTAATAGCACTCATCACTTCAGTCTGATAAAAAATTAGCATAACTACACTATAGAGTATTCCACTTACTGTTACGCATAATACAACATTAAAAAAGTGGTTATTTACAATTTGGTTTAATATAGAACAAGCAAAAATAATACCTCCACTCCCAACTATTCCCGTTATAATTGGTTTTAAAATACTACTTAGCTTTATATCTCTACAATAGAATAAAGCAATCACTGTCATAGAAATTTCAGCAATCAATGTTGTAAAAGCAGCAGCATTTTCAGCGAATCTAGGAATTAATAAAAAATTCAGCCCAATATTTACTAGGGCGCTGACAATAGTAGCAATCATTACTTTTTTTTCCATTCCTAATGGAATCATAACTATATTAATAAAAAAATTTGCTGTCATTGCTGGAATTAATGCAACTGCTAAAATTGCTAAAGACGAGGTAGCTTTTAGATATTCCTCACCTGAGAATAGTAGTACCAAACTATTTCTTATCATAAACAATCCAGTAGCACATGGAATTATTAATAATATAGTAATCGCAAGAATCTTATTATACCGATTAAATGCTAAGTTTTTATCCTTAGTCAACTCATTTGAAATTCTTGGTATAACAACAATAAAAGCAGCATTTATCAATTGCTTAACCAATTGATAAAATTGGGTTGATACACCATAGTAGCCTACAGACACATCATCTGCATAAATACGTAAAATCGTTACGTCCGAGTTTATATAAATGACAGTGGCAACTGTAGATGCAAATAGATACAAAATTGGCTTAATATGAGTAATCAATTGCCTCGAATACATTAAATGAGGTATTATTCCTAGAGTTTTTCTAATATGCACAACATTTAAAATATTTGCCAACACTCCTCCCAAAATACTTACAATGACATATTGGGTAATATCATCTTGATTTCTAACCAGTATAAACAGGAAAAAAAGAGCAACTATTTGACTTAGAATGTATCTAATCGTTATAAAAAAATAATCTTCAAAAGCAGTATTAATCCAATCCGTACCTATTGTTGTAAACAAGACGGATAAACTTATTAACATTATCCAAGGAACATATTCTCTTAACATTGGGACAAATGCCAGCAATGCGAATAGAATGAAGTAGGCAACCGCCGTGGTTGATATATTAATTGTGTATATTTCGTTAATTATTTTATGCAGTTTCTTTTCATCATCCCTTACCTTTGCACACTCACGCACAGCATATCGTAGGATACCTGCCGCCGCAATATACGAGATATAGTTTACAACAGATACACTAAATGTGTATTTCCCATAATTCACAACCCCAAGAATTCTAGTAGCATAAGGAAATGTGATCATCGGAAAAATAATCGAAAACAGTTGTTTTATTACACTTAAAATTGCATTTTTTTTTACCGATTTTTTCTTTTCTATCTTATTCTTTTTCATAGCATCTCCTGCAACTTCTTACTCAAAGAGCTTCTCTGTAATAAATATATTTAATCATAAAAGCGTATATTAATCACCTTATGGTGATTTCTTTGATTTTCAGGCGGTAACTCCATATAATTGCAACCATAATCAATTTTTAAAACCGCTTCAGGATGATTCGGACAGGGAACAGCTAAACCCTCAAAATTTATTGTTTTCAGCGGAAACACATCGTTAGTATAGTAGTAGTAACCAGAATCTCCAGTCTCATATCCAAGACCTACTTTTTTTCTTCCCTTAAATTTACTAATTAGTTTAAGGAAAGGTATTATTCCTCCCCTAGTTAAATGAAAAATCAAGGCTGTTAGTACTCTATTTTTCCCTAAAAAAAGTTTTTCATTAAGACCATATGTCTTTCCAACAAGGCGTACTCCCCATTCCATTACACCATAATCATAAGGGAACAAATCAATTTGTATTCCTCTGTATTCTCGTTGATTGTGCTGATACTCTTCTTTTATATACTCCGATTTTAAATCTCTAAGTACATTATAATACCTCACAAATCCTTTATCACTAGAATAATCTTGAATAACATAAGGATAACTTCCGTTATTAATAATTTTTCTAAGCTTTTTTAAATCTTTATCATTTATGTAAATATCAAGATCATCATCCCAAGGAATAAATCCCCCATGCCTAACAGCACCAAGCAGGGTTCCAAAAGCAACAAAATAAGTAATGCCGTTTTCCTTGCAGATATCATTCAAAAATGAAAGCATCTTAATCATACGGAGTTGTGCCTTCCTTAACTCGCTCCCGTCATAATTGTATTTATTTTTTAACTCCAGATCAGTCTCCCCAGTATTGTAAACTATATCTATTGGCATATTCATCAACTCCTTTATTACAAATATCTAATCTTTTCGATTATTTTTTCCCTTTGAATTCATCAATCCCTTCCTTATAGTAACTGAGTAATTCCGAAAAAGCATATTCCCCTCCCTTATTCTTGAAAGCTTGGATATAACTTCCTGCTGTGCTTATGAAAGGAAAATTAGCAGCCAGCAATGCTCCCTTATCTTTGTAATATTTTCTATCATATCCGTTAAACCACGTAGATGAATCTTGTTTCATGGTAGAAACAATAGTGGGGGATTTATATACCCGTAGACCTGCTTTCAAGCAATCTTGAATGAATGTGACATCCTCCCCAGCCCCATACCTTGCTCCACCTCCAAATAATAACGAAAATGTTAGATTATTATACAGCAATTTTTCTCTTCTCGCTGTAATTCTAGCACCACCAAATTTAACACCCTCTAGCCTATTTATACGCCCAAACTTATTAACTTGGTAAGGCATACGGTCTTTATTAAGACAGTTATTCGAAAAAAGAATAACATCAGCCTCTGGGTGTTTCTGATACTCCGACAAAACATCCTCATAATATGTATCTGTGAAAACCATATCGTCATCAGCAAATTGAATGATGTCTGCATCCGACCTCATTAAGCCTGTATTTCGACTTAAACCAATACCTCGTTCATTAAACTCATACCATTTTATAGTAGAATTTTCCAATATGGTCTCATGATAAGAAAATGAGTTAGATTGATTGATGATGATGGCGTCAGATTTGATATTCATTTTCTCTATAAGACTATCATCGCGTTGATTCATAGTAGATACAATAAGTTGATATTTCATCTCCTATCTCCTTTATTATCCATTACCAAATAATATTTCTAATTTTTTTGTTATAGTTTTATTTAATGTATCATGTTGCAAATTTTTATTAAAGACAAGTTTGAATCTAGCTTTTATTGATGTTTTAGCATCAATAACCAATTTACACATATCTTGATTTTCCAGACTTATATACTTTTTATAAACTTTCAACAAACTTTCTGCTTGATCGTACATACTAATCTTACGTTTCTTTGTTATCTCGTTTAGACGATCTATAATGACATTAAATTTATTTTGCTTAGCCGACACCATACCAAATACATTGTCTTCATGCATTCTATACTTCATCGATGGAATATCATCATAAATGATTTCACCATCTATCAATGCACACAGACAGGTGAGTAACGAATCATGCATAATAAAAACATCTGGCACATCATTATCCTGAACAACGGAGGCTAAATCTTTATTAAAGACAGAAGTACAGCCTTGCGCACAACTTGCAAGGCAGAGAACTGATTCAAGTGTATAGTGCGGTTTCTTCCTGTGAGTATTCCTCCCAATATTATTAAGGTTAGAGTCTACTAACTCACAGTTAGTGCAATAAAGAGCAGGACCATTAATTTCAGAAATCGCTCTAATTCCCTTTTGTAATTTATCATCATTCCAAACATCATCTTGATCTGAAAAAGCATAGTAATCATATCCTGGATTATCGCGAAGCAATGAAATAAAACCTCGTGCTGCCCCTTTATTCTGACCTTCAATAAAAATAAGTTTACCAGCATCAGAATATTCTCTAATTATATTTTTTGTACTATCTGTTGAACCATCGTCTCTAATGATTAAGGTGAGATCAAGATGTATATCTTGATTTAGAATACTTTCAATTTGCTCTTTAATGTATTTTTCGCCATTGTATGTAGCCATTAGAACTGCTAATCTCTTAACCATTGTTCCCATCCTTTATATATCTATTCTGTGCTGTGGTATTATTAGGACTGTCTGTATTTTTTAAAATGTAGCTTGATTCAAAAATCAACATTCCTAATGTAATATATGGAAACCTCGGTGTATCCGTTAAAATCAAATTAATACAAGAAAATAGTAAGAATGCAATAAGTAACTTCATCAATAAATCATAGTAAGCAGGAATATTATTTGAGTTGTTTCTAATTATTTTCAAACTTGAATAAAACCAACTGACTAACCAAGACAAACCAATTATACCATTTCTAAACATAAGGCCAATCACACCCACATCACTCGGATAATAACGTCCAAATGGCCCAACAACAATATAATGAGTTGAATAATTAGGACTAGCCGAAATATATCCTGAACCCAGCAACCAATTTCTTCGGAAATAATCTAAATAATAATTTATCGTAGAAAACCTTACTTGAACTCCATAATCGCTAGCAACCAAATCATTTAATAGAGGAACAAGATAGGAGAAAAAACTAAAACCTAATATTCCAATTACCAATGTTCCTGTCAATAGTTTTATCTGTTTCCCCATCCTATTATTTAAAATAGGAATCATTAAAACGGTTATCAAAAGATAAAGGTTTAATGATCTTGTTTTCATAATCCAAATCAGATTAATTATTGTCATAGCGATATTGAGAAAATGGAATAGTCGTTTATTTATTGAAAAATTCTTATTAACAACTATGCTACATGATATAAATAAACTAAGAACAATAATTGTTTCTCCAATAGTAAAGCGTGGGGTACCATTTCTAAATTTCTCGAATACGTTCATACGAAGAAAATCAAATCCACGAACTGCTAAAAACATTTCCAAAAAAGCAACCAAATTACAGATAAATCCAGATACAGAAATAATACGTAAAAATAGCGAGATATCCCTCATAGACTTAATCAATGGTCCAAAAGCTAGATATAGCATTAATGGAACAATAGTAGACAAACTCTCTTTCAATATTACGGTAGTAGGAAGTCCATAACCCTTCGCAACTATAATACCTGATAACCACATCAAGATAGTCAAACTAATAGTAGTTCTATAGTGGGTTTTCTCAATTTTAATACCATTAAACACAAATATCATAATTGATAATATCATTGATGTCAAAAGCATAAAATCATACGCATAAAGATGTGTAAACCAATAATTTGTTCCATAAACTGCCGTAATACATAACATAAACAAAAGAAAAATTATGCTTTTCTTTTTAATTACAAGTCGTCTGTTCATTAAATCTCCGTCACTTTGCTGCTTTTTCAAACTCAATCTTCAACATTTTGTCCATGAATCTCTAAAATTTTAAAATGAGTCTTCCGCTCGTGCTCTGGCGGTAGCTTCATATAGTCACCATATGTATATTCTAAATATTCATTGGGCAAGTCCATTCCACGTAGTTCGATATTCTCAAACGGATACATCCTGCCTCTACCATAAAATTCAGCTGGAACAATCTCTCTAGTTCTATATGCTCCCATTATATTTCCAATGAATTTTGCACCTTCAATATTTTGCTTCCGAAGTAACTTATCAATCTTTTCCTTTTGTTGATAAGCTGTTGTCATCTTCTCAATGGGAAGCCTCTCCATCATCCATAGAAGAATTTTCTCTAAAATTCCTCTTGGGCGCTTTCTATCAATTGAATCCTTATAGCAGAGTGACATTAAAGCTCGATGATAGAGAACACGGATAAAATAGATTTTCCTCAAAATACTATTATTAGGAGTCCCATCTATTGGGAAAATATCTATAGATGCATTTGTATACTTTTTATCGCCTCCTATACGCTCTTCTACTACTTTAGTATCTGTATCCAAAATACGAGTAATATAATAATGATATTCTGGATCAGTCTTATAATTCACTACCTTGAGATGATTTGAAAGTTCACTCGGTGCTATCTCTAGAAATTTTTCATAATCCTGTCTTGGAATACCTAAATCAATGTCATCATCCCATGGAATAAATCCTTTATGTCTAATTGCCCCTAGCATTGTGCCACCAAGCATATAGTAAGTTAATCCATGGTTGTCACAAATCTTTACAACTTCTTTTACAATTTCTAAATCCACCTGATGAAGCAAATCTGTACTACTCATAACCTCGCTCCTAAGCCTTTCCTAATTTTTTATGTTTCTTCCTTCTTAGTATAACTATTCTCCCACAGTATTCCATATATTTAGAAAGGAAATGTTTTCTCCAACTTAAACTCTAATGACATCGCCTCACTTAATTAACTCTTTAAGCTAAATAATATATTAGAAACATTTGTCATCTTTTTCCATAACCCAATAAATAGAATCAATTCAACAAAAAAACTGATATGAAGCTAAGCCAACCTTTGCCAAATATATATATAAGCAATTTGTTTTCTCAACCACTCGAAAAATTACCATCTGTGCTAAATAAAGTTCCAAACTAACTCCACTTAGATACTTCATGACTTTATTACTTAGAACTCTGCTGTCAACGCTTATAGCATAGCAAAGCCATGGAAGGTAAAGAAGTAACATTAATGGTCCTGTATGATCCATTCTAAGCCAAGGTTGAATCAATAAATAATGGAAACCTGTGATACCTAAACAGCCAACTAAGCAGAACCTCTTACGTTGCGAAACAAATTCTTTGATTTCCTTTCTATACATATAAACAAGTCCTCCTCCAAGAAAAAAAGGAGAGCAGTATAAAAAACTATGACGCGGAGCAAACGAATTTATAACAAACTTATCAGTAAAGTAATATATCTCACAAAAAATATTCAATATAATTGAGATCATAAAACTAATCCATGCTCTCTTCTGATTCCAACATAGCCATACAAAAAAAGAAAAAGCATATAGAAAAGGAAAATCACTCCAATCGTCCAGCTAACACCAATAACATCTGGTTGATTATTCGATAGAAGACCGAAAACAAATGTAGCTTCAGTAAGTCCTTCAATCAGATACGAAAAGCTTCGTTCTGCTAAAATATCTAGCAAAAGCAAAAAACAGGAGAATCTTTTTATAAAGATTATTCAGATTATTTTTATCTTCTTTAAATGTCTCATAATAGCCAAAAATATTCCAAATCCGCTAATAAGAAAAAGCAAATAGATATGCAACGATATCGATAGTATGAGCACATCAAATACCCAATTATAAATTTGTTAATCAGTGTTAGCTTTAATTCACATAGCTATTATACCTAAATAAGAAATTACCCATAATCCATCCAAATTATCATATCACTTCTGCGTCCCAAATCACCTCATACTCTTTCCCAATGAATTCCCAGCTATAGGCTGTTCTGATTCTATCTTTCGACATCAAACCAAACTTTTCTCCAAAGGCCTCTTCCATCCCATCAACAGTGTCAATTAATCTAGATAAATCACCATCATCTTTTTTCCAATAAATGGCTCCGTCTTCACCAACTTCACGGTTAAATCCAACATCTAGCAACAAATTAAGCTTTGTTGAAGCAAGAGCTTCTAAAAGCGATGGGTTTGTCCCACCAACTTCATGGCCATGGAAATAAGCAAAAGCATTCTCTCGTATGTACTTGAGCAATTCTTGGTCATAGACAGTCCCAACAAATTTGACTCTTGGATCTTTGTCGAAGCCTGTATCCTTGAGCAACTGATCGTAAAACTTATTTTGTTCCACATTTGTAATGAGAACAAAGTCTTTTTTAGAATTAGACTTCATAAATTCACGAATCATGGTTTCATAGTTATTTTCGGGAACAAATCGTCCCACAACTAGATAATATTCGTTTTCAGCAATCCCCTTTTCCTGATACCAATTACGAACTTTTTCGTCTTCAGGTTTTAATACAGACTTACTTGTATCTGTCCCGTAGGCAATGTAAGTCGTCTTTGGCTGATACTGTTTATAGTCTTCTTGGATATATTTTTCAATATTTTTACTATCGCAAACTAATAAGTCCGCATGCTTGACCATGAGTTGCTCTGAGTATTTCCAATACTTGCGGACTGGTAAACTCCATTTTGCTCGAAGCCACTCATGTCCATCAGGATTGACAAATAAACTACCTCCGATAGCTTTGATTTTTTTCTTGAGTCCAGCGATAAAAGGACCAATACGACAAGCTAAAATATAGAAAACAGGAGCCTCGTCCCTATTTGCTTTAGCGATTTCAATCGCTCTATTTACAGCAGCGATATCATAGGCAATGGCTTTTGCTGGCCCAATATTAGGTACATCAATATTGAAACAAATTGCCCCATTATGCTCAAACTGGTCATCTGTGATTCCAGACTTAGCCGAATTTTCACGCATACAGGCTACATAGTATTGTATATTCCTATTTTGCTGATATTCTGTTAATTTCTCAACAAAGGTTTCAAAGCCCCCATACTTGGCAGGGATTCCTTTTGAGCCTATGATATAAACCGACTTCTTCATCTTTCTCCTATCAAGGGAGCGAAGTCTCACTTACTTCGCTCCATCTTTCATTAGTACGACTTTAACAGTCTTTAGTAAAATTTTAATATCTGACCAGATAGTCCAATCATCAATATAGGACACATCTAGTTTTACAACATCATCAAAATTCGTGATTTCACTGCGGCCGCTGACTTGCCAGAGGCCTGTGATACCTGGCTTGAAACTCAAACGTTTTTTCTGCTCAGGCGTGTATTTTTCATACTCATCCACAGTTGGCGGACGCGTACCGACCAGGCTCATATCGCCTTTGAGGACATTCCAAAACTGAGGCAGCTCATCTAGACTCGTCTTACGGATAAAATGTCCAATCGGCGTGATACGAGGGTCATTATCGACCTTAAACATACCGTCTGACATCGTGTTTTGTGCCATCAGCTCTTTTTTGCGCTCTTCCGCATCCACAGCCATAGAGCGGAATTTATAAAATTTAAAGATACGACCATTCTTCCCAACTCGATCTTGAGAGAAAATAGCTGGACCACCGTCTTTTTTGATCTGAGGTACTAGGAAAATAGCGGCTATCCCACAAAGCAGTAAGCCAAATAGGGCACCAACAATGTCTAGGAGTCGTTTCAAAAGGACATGGTAATAACTATAGAAGCGGGTCGAAAACGTCACGATATTAAAACCAGCTACATTGCGAATGCGCTTCTCGCCATTGGTTGGAAAATCTAGGGCATTGATATTAACATTGACATCAATTCCCATATGCTCAAACTGAGAAATCAAATCTTCCAAGCGATAAAGATCGCTAGGTAGATTGATAAAAACCTCATCCACTACTGACCGGGTTGCGTACTCAATCATATCTTTTTCCAGCACCACATCAAAAGCAGTACTTGTGAAAGAAGGATCATCCACTACTGTAACTGCCACTATCTGACCAGCAAAGTCTTGTGCTTTTTCAATTTGAGCAAAAAACTTTTCTATCCTAGAACTTGTAGTAATGACAAAAACTTTCGTACTGTTTTTTGACCGAGCATGAATAGAAGAATAGTAGTTTTTAAACAAAATATTGGCCGCGTAAACTAATAGACCATTTAGGAGGATAAAATAGATCAGCCCACGGCGCGAGATAGAGAAGTGTTCCTCCATGATAAAGGACGCAAAAGTGACAAAGAGAGCATAGAAGCCACTGTATTTTAAAGTTTGGATAAACTCTACAAAGTAACCTCTACGGAAAAAGTGATGAAAATAATTACTAATATAAAAAGCAAGAATATGAAGCAAAGAGAGGATAAAGACACTTGTCCTTGTCAAGTCAGAATTAGAAATAAAGCTCACTAAAACCGCTGCCAGCATAGACACTAGCAGTTCCAATACAGCTACTCCTAACTCTTGGATTTCCCTTTGCTTCCTAAACATATATTCTTTCTCGCTTTTCTACTATTCTTTACTCAAATTATCCCCATAATGTCCATAGGAACCATAGAAACCATATTTATCCGCTTCGACATTGTATTTATTTAAGACTACACCAAGGAAAGGTGTAGATGATTGTTCCAACTGCATTTTAGATCTTTGAACCATCTTCCGTTTGACTTCCTTTGGCGCCACAACCAAAAGGCTAGCATCGCAGACTCTAGAAATAAGAGTCGCATCTACTACCATACCAATCGGTGGTGTATCCACAATAATATAATCATAATGACGGCGCAAAACGTTCATCATCGTTGCAAATCGATCACTCTGAAGAAGTGCAGTCGGGTTAGGGGAGATTTGCCCCGAAGAGATGACGAAAAGATTTGGTTCATCCGTTTCGCATAATCCTTGAGATAGATCTGTAGTTCCAGACAGATATTCTGTCAACCCAGTGACTTTTCCATCACTCTTAAAGACCCCACCTAACATTTTAGAATTCCGGATATCTGCATCAACCAAAAGTGTCTTGTGACCCGCCTTGGCAAAGGTTAGGGCCAGATTAGTTGAAGTTGTTGTCTTTCCTTCACCCGGGAAAGTAGAACTTACAGCAATTACTCTGATATTCTCGCCGCTAAGTTGGATATTGGTCCGAAGAGCATTGTAATACTCCTCTACCCGTGAAATAGACATCTTCTTCTTTCTTGCTAACTCTAATATTGGCATTGTATCTCCTAACCTATCTTATTCATATCTGGGACGACACCAAGCAAGGTCATTCCTAGGGTTTCTTCGATATCTTCTGGCTTCTTGACACGGTCATCAAGGATCTCAACAATCACTACTACAATAACCATCAAGACACCACCCGCAAGCACTCCAATGATGGTATTGCGACGGATGTTCGGAGAAGACGGTGTTTTGGGCGTTTCTGCTTCTTCCAGCGTTGTAACGTCGGATACCTTGGTGACAGCGATGATTTTCTCAGCAGCAACTTCACGCAAGGTATTGGCGATACGGCTTGCTTCTGCCGGATCCGCATGCGTAACCGTAATAGACACAATCCGAGTATCTGTCGGTACGGTCACAGTTACCTTAGATGCCAAGTCAGATGGCGAACCTGACAGTTTCAATTCTGAAATGACTGATGCCAAAACATCTTGAGACAGGATAATTTCCTTGTAGTCCTTTACCAGATAAGAACCAGCCTGCAAGTCTTGGTTGGTCAAGGTAGGATTTTCGCCCTGCTGACGATTGACAACGTAGATACGCGTCGTACTCTTATAAGCAGGCTTGGCAATAAAAACGCTATAACCTAAGGCTAAAATACCTGTCAATAAGGCAGTTAAGATAATTAAAAATTTCCGTTTCCAAATTGTCTTCAACAGAGACAACACATCGATTTCGATCATTTGATTTTCTTGATTCATGTATTTACTTTCTCCAGAGTTTGATTGATTAAATAAACTCGTTACTTAATAAGATTTCTTGGTTCGTCTTAAAGAGTTCTTCCGCACGCTCAGCACCATATTTTTTCGCGACAATCTGATAGGCCTTTTGCATATAAGGCGGTCTGTCATCGAGATTATGCATATCGCTGGCAACGAAATGGACCAAATCCCGTTCTAGAAAGAACTGAACACGCTTTTTCATAAATTTGTAACGATCACCAAAGAGCTTAGGTTTCAAAATATTTGAACTATTGACCTGCATATAGCAGCCCATATTGATCAATTCGCTGACCCTGTCTTCATCATTTTCCAGACAGTGATAGCGCTCAATATGTGCCACTACCGGAGTCATACCGAGCCGAATGACATTACCCAAGGCGGAATGAATATCCTTGTAGGGTGTATTCATACTAAACTCGATCAAGACATACTTAGTGCCACCTAGACTGGGAAATATCCCCTCTTCCAGCTTTTGCAAGATATCGCTAGTATAGTAAATCTCAGCTCCATATAGCACGGTTAAGTCGTCGGCAACCTGCTTCGCTACCTCCTGAACTTGCTTGAAGTTTGCTGCAATCTTTTCTTCAGGCGTTTCAAACATGCCCTTTCGTCGATGAGAAGTAGAAATAATGGTGCGAACGCCCTGACGATAGCTTTCTTCGAGCAGACGTTGGCTATCCTCTAGTGTCTTAGGGCCGTCATCCACATCAAAAATGATATGCGAGTGAATATCAATCATGCTTTACTTCCCTTCCATTACTTCTTGGATCGCTGCTTTGGCAGCTGCCAAACTATTTTGATCAATTTCCATCATGTAGAGATTGGCTTCTGGCATCGCATGGGAAGGCAGACCTGTATTTCCAGTTCCGGTCAAGGCTTGAGAAGTCACGTTATAACTTCCGCCTGACTCCAGCTGAGTATTGATCAGATTCATCATCGTCTCCAAGCTCATATCGGTCTGGACAGAATCCTGCAGCCCTGAAAGAATGGCGTTGTAATTCTTCAATGCATCTGTCGAA
Organism: uncultured Streptococcus sp.; assembly: GCF_938020365.1. Lineage (GTDB taxonomy): Bacteria > Bacillota > Bacilli > Lactobacillales > Streptococcaceae > Streptococcus. The sequence continues at coordinate 30,352 of NZ_CALIIB010000111.1, forward strand.
GTTAGTTTCTTAATGACTGCTGCAATAACCTTTTCTTGGTTCTTACCACGGTCATTATCTCCACCATTTAGAGAATATCGCTCACGGACGAAGCCTAGAGCTTGGTCAGAGTTCAGATGGACCTTACCTACTGGGAAATGGTAATTACCGTGCAGACTAGTAAAGTCTTGGTCGTTCTCAATATCAATCCCACCCAGCAAATCAATCAACTTGAGGAAGGAAGTGAAATTTAGCCGGACATAGTAGTTTAAATCAATACCGTAGAGATTTTCCAAGGTGTGAACTGAAGCATCCACGCCGTAAATACCCGCATGAGTCAGCTTATCCGGCTGATTAAGGCCACCATCCGCAATCGGAACATAAGCATCGCGCGGCGTCGTCGTCAGCAAGACTTTCTTGGTCTTACGGTTGACTGTCATGATAATATTGACATCCGAGCGTGACACAGAAGAAATCGGTCCATAAGTATCAATACCACTGACATAGATATTAAAGACTTCAGCATTTGGATCTTGCTTGCCAATAGCTGTATCAATCTTCTTGCTTATCTTATAAGTATAGATTTTTTTAATTTTAGAAGCATAGTCAGGATCTTCGCCACGAATCGTATCTTCAAAGACGCTATTCAGAACCATAGCCTTGGCTTCACCAGAAGTCAACGACTTATAGGCAGCGAGATAAGAAGATGCTGTGTCCACTGTCAGCTCATGCCCTTGTGTTTGACTGATATTTTTCATCAGCGCTTGGACATTGTCTTGGTCATTTCCTGATGGGGCTAAGACATTTGTCAACTGCTTGAGGTTCTGAACATCACTATCTGCCGGCACAACGATACTCATTTCATACTCAGAGTAGTTAGAAGTGGAGTTGACGCCAGCCGACAAGTCGACTAAACCCTTTACAGCATACATAGACACAGACCCCACAAGCAGGGCTACTATTAGGATAGCACTAGTGGTCTTGCCTGCCTTACCCTTGAAAATCAGGAATCCTGATAGAACCGCCACTACTAGGATAAGGGCTGTCACTAAGATATTCACATAGCGAAAAGCTAGAAAATGATAGCGAAAAATTGTGAAAATCAAGAAGGCCGCTAACAAAGTATAAACACCCAAGAGGGTGCTATTCACTATTTTTAATCGATCGCTTTTCTTTTTAGACTTTTTTGCTCTCTGATACATTCACCTTACTACTTTCTGTGCGAAATTACTCTAGTCTATTATAGCATAAAAACATAGCTTTTTTAAGAATTTCTTAAGAATATTACATAATTGTAAAAAAATCCTATTCTTTTGTCAACGACTTCAACTTTGAAATCGAATTCAAGCTACAACACAGAAAAATAAAGTGATACCAAGGCATTGACACCACCTTATTCTGGTAGATAAGATAGAGCTCCGCTCATGAAATTCAGAGAGCTTCTGGCATATAGTAAGTATATTTGAAAAATTGTGGACAAAGTTGAACTAACTGTCCTATTTTTATACTGAAAGTTTTGCTCTGATCTTGACGATTATAGTAAGCCGTCTCGATCCACTTGCTCATAGGCCTGGAGGCCATCATTAAGCTTGTCCCAGATGACTACCTGGCCTGACTGAAGGGACTTCTGCACATCAATGATGCGCTGATTAGAAGATCCGCGAAACTGCAGCATGAGATTTTTCTTCGTGATATCAAAACGGCCGTCCACCAAGATGTCAATCAGACTCAGCAGCTCCAGCTTGTCCTCCGTTTCTAGCATCATCTCCTCCCAGGTGTAGCCCGTCCAGGACCAGATATCCTTGTCTGGAAGCTCTCTCCGAATCCGCTTGACCAAGGGCAGGAGAATACCTGTATTGAGAAATGGCTCGCCGCCTAGAAGGGTCAGCCCCTGCACATAAGACTCCGCCAAGTCTTTCATAATCTGCTCCTCCAACTCTTGCGTATAAGGAATGCCAGCATTGAAAGACCAAGTTGCTGCATTATAGCAGCCCTCACAGTGAAACATACAACCACTGACATAGAGGGAATTGCGAACGCCTTCGCCATCCACAAAGTTAAAGGCCTTATAGTCAATGATTCGCCCCTTACTCAGCTCCTCACTTTTCCATTCTTGAGGTTTGGGATTGTTCATCTTCATCCTCCAAATCTATCCAATAGCGCTGACTTCTGTCGATCGTATTTTCGTAAACACCGCCAGCAGATAGAATGGTGCGACGGCTGGCTTCGTTGTCTTCATCGCAGGTAATCAGCACTCGTTCCAATCCTTGTTTTCGAGCCTCTGCTAGTCCTAGCTCTAGCTGCAACTTAGCCAAGCCCTTTCTGCGTTGACTGGGCCGGATAGAATAGCCAATATGTCCACCCTCCACAAATAATTTGTCATTCAAGGATAGGCGCAGGGCTAAAAACCCCAGAGGCAAGCCAGTCTCATCGAAGGATAAAAATTGGATGGCGTGAACCCAGCCTGCTGGTAAATTTGCCGCATCTTCCTGCCGTCTCACCATTTGTAACCAATCCTCATAATCCTTTGCTCGTTTCCAAGTAGAGCCCATGCCGCCGTGCATGTAGGATTTTGCAGCATCAAACTCCGCAATCATCTCTAAAATCGCGTCTTTATCTTCCAAAGTTGGTCGTCGTAACTTCATAAACTATCCTCAATCTAAATCAATCCAATAGCGCTCTTTACCAGCTCGAATATCCTCTAACGCTCCGCCATTAGCCAGAATCACTGCCCGACTGGCAGCATTATCACAATCGCAAGTCACTAAAGCACATTTGATATTTTTACTTTTGGCTACTTGCAAACCTTGCCGCAGCTGCTCTTTAGCCAATCCTTTCCCACGCGCAGACGGACGAATACTGTAACCGATATGCCCGCCTTCTTGGAGTAAATGGTCATTGAGCCGCAAACGCAGATTGAGAAAGCCCACAGCCTGACCATCTGCAGCAAAAGAAACCAGTTGGACGTAAGGCACAAAACCTTGCGGCAAGCCTAGCCCTGCTTCAGCTAGCTGAATCGTCTCCAGCCAGTCCTCATAAACAAAATCCGCTCCGCCAAAGAAGCCGTCCTGTCGGCTACCAACCGCTTCAAAGTCAGCCAGCATCTCTAAAATCTTTTCCTTGTCTTCTAGTTTCGGTCGTCTAAGCTCCATAGTTCCTCCTGATACGAAGAGAGTGAGACCGCCTTGCGCCCCACTCTGACTTCTATTATTTCTTGTTTTTTTCTAAAAATTGCTGAAGCAGTTTGGCCAATCGCTCTTTTTTGCCATTGCCTCCCCGCGAATGTTTTTCATGGAAACGCTGCACCTGAGCCTTTCCTTTGTCGTCCAATTGATACTTTCCCATCTTAATTTCCTTCGTACTTAATAGTTGAGCCATTCATATGCTTGACCCGAGCTGATATTTCCTTGTGGCGGCCATTGACCATCGGACGGGCTTGCGGATTTCCTAAGTAACCGCAGGTCCGCTTGACCACATCGACCGTCTTGGGATCGCTATTGCCGCAGTTTGGACAGGTGAAGCCCCGCTCGGTCGGCGTGAAGTCTCCCTCAAAGTTACACTTGTAACAGCGGTCAATCGGTGTATTTGTACCTAAGTAACCAACTCGGTCATAGGCATAGTCCCAGACAGCTTCCAGAGCCTTGGGATTTTGCTGAAGAACAGGATATTCACAGTAATGGATAAAGCCGCCTGAAGCTCCTACTTCAGGATAAATCTTCTCAAAGTCCAGTTTCTCAAAAGGCGTTGGATTCTTGCGCACATCGTAGTGGAAGGAGTTAGTATAGTACTCCTTGTCAGTAATATCTGGAACGATGCCAAACTTCTCTGTATCCAAACGGCAGAAGCGGTCGGTCAGGCTTTCAGATGGCGTCGAGTAAACAGAGAAATGATAGTCATACTGCTCGGACCATTCTTCCACCCGACGCTTCATATCTTTGACAATAGCAACTGTAAAGTCCTTGGCTTCTGGATTGGTCTCCCAATTACCGCCGTAAAAGACTGCTGCCACTTCATACAGACCGATATAGCCTAGGGAAACCGTTGCCCGACGGTGAGTAAAGAGTTGGTCTACCTGATCATACTTGCACAAGCGTTTGCCAAAAGCCCCATACTGATAGAGAATCGGCGCATTGGCTGGACTGGCTTCCTTGGTCCGCTCCACTCGGTAGACCAAAGCGTCCTCAGCGATATTCATACGCTCGTTAAAGATTTCCCAGAATTTATCTAAGTCCCCCTCGGATTCAAGCGCAATCCGCGGCAGATTGACAGTAACGACACCTAGATTCATACGGCCGGAGTTGACTTCCTGACCATTTTCATCTTTCCAGCCTTGCAGGAACGAACGGCAGCCCATCGGTACCTTGAACGATCCAGTTAAGTTGATAATCTTATCATAGGAAAGGACATCTGGATACATACGCTTAGTGGCACACTCCAGAGCCAGTTCTTTGATATCGTAGTTAGGCGTTCCCGGCTCAAGATTAAGCCCACGCTTAAGGGTGAAAATCAGCTTAGGGAAAATCGCTGTGCGGTGCTCGCTTCCCAGTCCCTTGATACGGATATTGAGAATGGCCTTCTGAATTTCCCGCTCAAAACGATTGGTCCCCAAACCAAAGCCCAGCGAGGTAAAAGGAGTCTGACCATTAGAGGTAAAGAGGGTATTGATCTCATACTCCAGCGACTGCATGGCATCGTAGATGTCCTTCTTGGTCTTCGCCCAGGCGTACTCTTCCTGCTTATCCGGCAAAACCCATTGCTCTGCATCCTTGAGGTGCTTTTGATAATTAAGCTCAGCATAGGGCGCCAAGACCTCATCAATCCGGTCGGCCGAACAACCGCCATACTGGCTGGAAGCCACATTGGCAATGATTTGCGAGATTTGCGCTGTCGCAGTCTGAATAGACTTGGGACTCTCTACTTCTGCATTCCCAATCTTGAAGCCATTTTTCAGCATGCCGTCAAAGTCAATCAGACAGCAGTTAGTCATCGGTGTATAAGGGCTGTAGTCTAAATCATGGTAGTGGATGTCCCCCTTCTGGTGGGCATTGGCCACATGAGGCGGCAACATCTTAAGGCCGATGGATTTGCCGACAATCCCAGCCGTCAAATCCCGTTGGGTATTGAAAACATCGCTGTCCTTATTAGCATTCTCATTGACCACCGTACGATCTTTGTTGAGGAGCTTGTCAATGGTAAAGTTGATATCCGTCGCTTTTGAGCGCTCAAAATCCCGTTGGGTGCGGTAAGTGATGTAGTTCTCCGCAATGGCATATTCCTTGGCATTCAAAAGTTCATGCTCAACGATGTTCTGAATCTCATAGATTTTGACATACTTAGCGAAGCGACTGCTGATTTCTGCCACAACACGGTCTGTGATGGTTTCGAGCTTAGCTTCTAGCATGGGCGTCATAGGACCAAGGTCCTGAGCCGCTCGTACCATAGCCTTATAGATCTTAGTCACATCAAAAGCTACTCTCCGGCCATCTCGCTTCTCAACGTAGATGGTAGGCGCTGTATCAAATTTTGCTTCTCTTAAAATCATCACAAACACTTCCTCTTCTCAATTAATCATCTACCAAACATTATATCACTCCAAAATAAAAAATCAATATGTTGTGGTAAAATTGTTATTTTTTTGTTTTACACACAACATATTGATTTAATTACTTGATTTGATAAAGCTTGAAGTGATTGAGTTTTAGGTTCACTTCTTCATAATCTTGAGAAATTTTCTTTTTCACGTCCGAAAAGAGTTTCACATCTTTATTGACTAAGATAAACTTTGGACTTGCTTCGTTTAAAGCATTACGCAAGAAAATGCGATTTTCCTCCGTTCCTGTATAAAGCGACGGACTCAGTAGAGAAACAGCGGATAAACGCTGCGATTTTTTATAGAGGCTAGCTGTATTGTCCCAAGCATAAATGCTATCCTTGCTAGTGCTGTTTTCACGAATATGTTGGGCAGCCAGATTTCTCTCTGCTGAAACTCCGTTGGATAGAATATACTCATTTACAAACGGATAAGCTACGAGATAAAGCATCACAAGCAAAGGTAGAAAGAGTTGCTTGCCTAAGTAACGATTCCAGCTAGAAGCCTGGGTAGGCTTACGGTGGCGTCTTTCATGTCCATCCCTGTCTCCACCTGTATCTAGCCACAAGGCTAATAATAGTAGAGCAAAAGGAAGAGTTGTCAACAGTTGATAAGCACCCTTCTCTGGCAGGCCTAGAACACCAACAAAGCTGATAGGAAGGCCTAGTAGCCCAATAAAGCGCATGCCACGCGCGGCAGTTGGTTCTTCTTTGAAAGCAAAAGCCGTCATCAACGCTGTCGCAAAACCTAATCCTAGGAAAAGCAAGCCATAATAGAGCAAATGGTCTAATAAATAGCTGCTATTAAGACGAAAAGCCTCTAGAACATAAGTAGCTTGGCTAATCGCCACACCAAAGGAACCATTTAAAACTGTATAGTAGCCCAGTGGATAAAATACTAAAGAAAAACCTAATAGACCTGCTAGCAACTGATAAAAGCCACGCACTTTTCGCTTGTCAGCGATATTGTACAGAAGCAAAAACAGCGTCATCAATGAGTAAAAGAGCAGACTAAAAGCTGGCTCGATTAGAAAAGCCAAGGCTCCAACCATCCCAAAACGAATAAAGGACTCATCTCGGACACGCCCTTGTAAGTACTTCACGAGATGGTACAAACTCCGAAAGATAAATGGGAAAGCAAAAATAATAGAATAAGTTCCGCCAAATCCCAGTGTCAGCACAAACAAATAGAACAGAATTGTAATCTGGCGAGCTAGACCACTTCTAACCGTTATTTGTGAAATTGTCTGGAAGAGATATATTCCTGCCAAGGTCAAAGCCACTACTTGGAAAAGTAAAAACAATAGCTGACCCAAAAATAAATTCCCCAACCAGCTTACCAAGTAGTAGAGAAGACCACTAGTTCCATAAATATTTGCATAGGCAACTTCTCCCTGAGTCAATGCCCAGCCAGCATATAGATTTTGCGATTGCAAATTGGTGGCTAAGTTGGTTAGTAGAGGATTGATGACACTGGTCAAACTGACCAAAACGCTCCAAAAAAATAGTTGTAAGGAAGGAAGTGGCTCGATTATTTTCTCTAACCGCCGTCTCTCACCCGTATTTTGCCAGGTTTCTGCGGACATAGATACTAAAATTTCCACGTTTTCCTGTTGATTTCTATCGTTCATAAAAGTTCTCCTTGATTTCCATACTCTATAGTATATCAAAAAGCACTCTTTCTGTCAGCCTTATCTTGGCTCCCTTTCTTTTTCTGGCTCTTCTTTGCCAAGCGCTCCAAATCGCGGAATCTTAGGTAAACTAGCCGCTCTTCTGGACAAGAAAGGCGATAAATTATTTTTGCTATTTCCATCTATAATCCTCCTTTGATTCTCTGTTCCCTACTTACTATTCGTAAAATAAAGGCGAGCATCCCAAGAAAGTGTCATTTATAGCTTCTCAAGCAAATCCTCTCAGCAAAAAAACAGAAAAAAGGGGCTGGGACAAAAGTCCTAGCCTCTCAATTGTCTTTGGATTGTCAAGCAAGACGCAGGGGTTGAGTGGGCTCTACTACGCTGATTTCATCAGCTTTTACAGCCCTACTCAACTGTGCGGAGGTGGGACGACGAAATCGAATTCTAACGAATTACCGATTTCTGTCCCACTCTCTTTAAAGGAGCGGAGCAAATAATTGCATGATTTCCTTCAGTAAACGCTGGTACCAGCTATTTTGGAGGGTTTCAAGAGAAATTTCTTTGGAAACATCAAACAAACCTTCAAAATCCTGCTTAATATCTGCAATCGATTCTGTTTGATACATAAGGACGGCATTTTCATAATGGTGCACCAGACTACGGTAGTCAAAATTAATAGTTCCTACCACGGCTAACTCATCATCCGAAATAACGTTCTTACTGTGGATAAAACCAGGAGTGTACTCGTAAATCTTAACACCAGCCTCCAGCAAGTCTGGATAAGCACCACGAGTGACTATCTGAATCAGCTTTTTATCAGGAATAAACGGCGTCACAATGCGAACATCCACCCCTCTCATGGCTGCATTTTTGATATCCTCTGTCAAATCATAGTCAATAATCAAATAAGGGGTCGTAATATAGACATAATCGATGGCTTGGTTGATGATATTCTGATAGACAGCCTTGCCCACCTGCTCCTTGTAAATCGGCTTGGGCCCGCTCCCGTAAGGGATGTAAAGCCCCTTGCCTTCCACTCGCCGGCTATCAAAATGGTAACGGTCAAAATCCGTAATTTCCCCGCGATTGATGTACCAATTCATCAAGAAAAGACGTGTCAAAGCCTTTACTGCTCGACCTTCCAGACGGACACCGCCATCTTTCCAATGCCCGAAGCGCACGATATGGTTGATATACTCGTCTGCCAGATTGATTCCGCCTGTATAGCCGACTTGCCCATCCACCACCAAAATCTTGCGGTGGTCACGATTGTTATAGGCTACCGTCATCCGCGGAATCACCTTATTAAACTTATGGGCATCAATTCCCATCTTGCGCAGCCTTTTCGTATAATCTCCTGGTAGAGTCGCCATACAGCCAATGTCATCGTAGAGCAACTTGACTTCAACTCCCTGCTGGACCTTATCTACCAAAATCTCAAGGATACGATTCCACATCACACCTGGATCAATGATATAAAATTCAAGAAAAATGAATTTCTTGGCTGAGCGCAAATCATCCAGCATGGCCTCAAACATCTCTTCACCAAGGGAGAAATACTGCGAAGCCGTGCCATCGTAGACATCAGCATTGTGATCCATACTCAGCAAAGACTTGACAATACCAAAGGCTGATTTATTTTCCTGCTTGAGCTCGACTCGCAGGTCATAGCTGTTGTCCTCTCGAAACTTCATTGAGTCCATTTTTTCCAGCTGCTGAATTTCTTTTTTGGAAAGGCGCCGCTCACCAATCATCAGATAAAGCAAGAAGCCAAAAACGGGCACAACTGCAAACAAGAGCCAAGTCACCTTGCTTTCGGGAGGCATATTCCGATTGACAATCGCCAAGATAGTCCCAATATATAAAGAAACAATGACAAGGGCTGACAACCAATTGGGCACCAATTGATTAAAATAGAAAAAGGCCGCAAAAACAAGAAATAATTCCAGTAACATGATAATGATGCTGAAACCATACTTGGACATCAGCAAACGAAACTTGCCTAGATTCATCCTAATCCTCCCTCATCTCATATTTCATCTAGTATAACAATAATTGGCAGCAATTTCAAAATTTTTTCAAAGAAAATGACCTCTAGTCCAAGATTAAAGAAAGCCCTAGCACTCCATTATCCACATACAAAAAAAGCTGGAGCATCTGTCCAGCCTTTTGTAGGATATTCCTTTTTGAAAATTATTGCTTGGTGAAGACGATTGTGTCGTCATCATCGTTTTCCTGCGATAAATCTTCCAGAGTCATTTGTTTTCCCTCTAGTCGATAACGCTTAACGTCATCTCCAACAATCATGGTTTGATTGGTTGGATCAACCTGCACCTGTTCAATTTCCTGCTCACCGTCGCGTTCGACCTTGGTCAGGGTTCCTTTATTTCCAGAAACTTCTAGGGTTAAGGCATCGCCTTCATGAGTGGCCTTATAGGTCCCATCTAAGTCACTAGCTGCCGTTTGACTGGAAGCAGAAGACTCTGAACTACTAGTATTTGCGCTACTGTTTGTATTGCTACTTGCCTTGCTACTTGATGACACTATCTCAGATGACTGAGAAACAGAGGAACTCGCTTGAGATTGAGCAGCTTGATTGGATGGATTTTGACCAGAATTGCCACAAGCTACCAATACAAAAGCGGTCATAGCCGTAAGGGCTGAAAGAACTAATTTTTTTGAAACCTTCATATCGTTTCTCCTTTCTTTGTTCCACTTCTATTTTACCAAACAGGGCTTTCTATGGTCAACTTATACACTCTGGAAGTAGGCTCGAACCTCTGCAATGAAATAGAGTGAGCCCGTTACAAAAAGAACTTGGTCGACCGTCTGCTCTTGTTTGAAATTCTCGATAAAGGCTCTGTAATCCACCACATAATCAAAGCCCGCAGCTTCTGCTTGCCCCACAGATTCCCCATAGTCAAAGCTGGTCACCGTCACCTGAACCTCTGGCAAGTTCTCCTGCAAATAGGCCAGCATACCGCTATAATCCTTGCGCTTTAAAGCTCCAAACAGCAGGCTGCATGTCTTGCCCTTCTGCCCCTTGATAAACTCGACCAGACGTGCCAGAGCTGGCAAATTATGGGCACCGTCCAGATAGATATTCGGACGAATTTCCTCTAGCCGCCCCGCCCAATGGGTCTTTCGCAAAGATGAAGGAAGCAGAGAAAAATCAATTTCCCAGCCCATTTGTTTCATAAAAAGTAAAAAAGCCTGCAAAGCCAGCGCTGCATTTTCTTCTTGGTAAGCACCCTGCAGTCCCAAGGTTACATGCGATAAAAGAAGATCTTGATTCTTAAAAGAACCATCAGAAAACGAAAAATCTCGCCCATATTCATACAAATCCAAGTCCAAGCTTGCTGCCCGCTGTTCACAGACCTGGCGAGCCTCCTCTGGCAAAGGACCGATGACTGCAGAGCGACCGCTCTTGAAAATACCAGCCTTCTGCTCCGCAATCGCTGTAAGCGTCCGCCCCAACGTCTCCTGATGATCCAAGCCCACTGAGGTCACCACTGAAACTTGCCCATCCAAGACATTGGTCGTGTCCAAAAGTCCGCCAATCCCCACTTCGATGAGAGCCAGATCAACCTGCTCCTCTCTGAAATAAAGAAAAGCCAGCAAGGTCAAGATTTCAAAATAGGATAGCTGGTCATGAGTCTTGACCAATTCTCTCTCCATCTCCTGAATCTGCCGCCCTAAGCGAACAAAATCAGCATCCGAAATCGGCAGACCATTGATACAAATGCGGTCATGGACGCTGACCATATGCGGAGATGTAAAGCTAGCTACCTTTTTCCCTTGATCGGCAAATAAATTCCGCATAAAAGCAATGGTAGAGCCCTTGCCGTTCGTTCCCGTGACATGAATGACGGGGTAAGCCCGTTCAGGATTCCCCAGCAAATCTGCCGCTCTCTGCATCCGTTCCAAACCTGAACGAAAGTTCAGGCCAATACGACCATTCAACCATTTTTCAATCTCATTCATCATTTTCCTACATAAAAAGAGAAGCGAAGCGGACTTCAAATGTGAATCACCACTCGCTTCTCTCTTCTTTTCTATTCTTCGTAAAGAAACTAGCCATGGCCAAGCTGAGATAAATTCTCAAACTGGCTGATTTTCTAGTTTCTAAGTTCAGGCTAAAAAGGTTTCCCAGACCTTTTTACTCCTCCATAAAGCTGTTGAAGACTTCTTCAATCATATCCCACTCTGCATCAGAGTCTTCTGGAATTGGTTCCAATTCGCCTTCTGTGCCGTCTTCATTTTCAGTAAATGAGTAAGCTTGGATTTCAACTTCGCCGTTCTCATCTTCTTCAGCATTCACTGGTACCAAAAGTACGTAATTTTTTCCGAACTCTTCCTTACCATCAATGGTCAGAAGAATTTCAAATAAATTCTCGTTCCCTTGCTCATCTACCAAGGTAATCAATTCAGGCTGTGCCTGTTCGTGGTCATGATTATGATCGTGTGCCATAATTGTTTCCTCAATTCTTTCTAAAAGTTTCTATCTAAATAATTTTGTAAAATTAGCTGAGCCGCCAATTTATCAATCACTTTTTTGCGCTTGCTGCGGCTGACATCTGCCTGTTCAATCAGCATGCGCTCAGCAGCCACTGTCGTCAGACGCTCGTCCTGATACTCGACCGGGATTTGGAAAAGCTGGGCAATCTTCTCACCATAAGCCTTACTCGCTTCCACTCGTGGACCGCTGGTATTGTTCATATTTTTAGGGAGGCCAAGCACAAACTTGTCCACCTTATATTGCTCGACAAGCTCCGTCAAACGCTCAAAACCGAACTGCTCTTTCTCTTCATCAATCTGAATGATTTCAAGTCCCTGAGCGGTGAAGCCAAGTGGATCGCTAATTGCGACGCCCACTGTTTTCGAGCCGACATCTAGTCCCATAATTCTCATCAGAGGTCAATGCCTTGCCCTTTCAGATAATAACGCACCAGTTCCTCTACGATTTCATCGCGTTCGTATTTACGAATCTGATTTCGAGCATTATTATAACGAGGCACATAAGCAGGATCTCCACTCAGCACGTAACCTACGATTTGATTGATTGGATTATAGCCCTTATCATTGAGTGACTTGTAGACATCGGTCAAAGTCTCGCTAATTTCTTTTTTGTTTGAATCATCAAGATTAAAACGTACAGTTTCGTCTGTAAATCCCACAATTACACCCTCTTTCTTTAAGAATACCATCATTATAGCATAATTACAGCAGTTTCACAAACTTAATCCATGTAAATTTTCTACTTTTTCGACATTTTTTCAATTATTTACCGCTCCTTCCCATCAAAAAACTAGCCCTTTTTCAAAGACTAGTTTTCATCAAAAATATTAGGACGGATTGCTAATTTCCTTGCCCCCTTCATCTTGGAAGGACTTGATAAATTCTTCTGGAGTCTGAGACTTCATTTGGCTAAAGATTGGCCCATAGGTCGGTACTTTAGAAGCCGCATCATAATCAAGATTTGTCGGATCGATAATAAAATCAATATCAACAGTGCCTTTTTCGGTCACTTTAACATTCACTTGAATACCTTTTACTTGTTCAAGTTTATCCACTCCTGAACTTTGCTTGAAGCTCTTGCTCACCTCTTCTTGCAGAGAGGACAAGTCTTGACCAGCCAAGGCAGACTTAGCTTCTTCTGGCAAATTTTGTGAAATAGCAATATTCACCTTTTCATACTTCTTGCTCGCGTAGGTAACTGTCAAGGTCATCGTTTGATCAAGGCCTTGTACCTTTTGATTTAACTGATAAGACTTGGTAACCGATTTATCTTTTGCCTTGCTTTGGACAGACTGATTGCTACCAGCTTTTCCACTATGTGATTGTTGTCCACAAGCTGTCAACACCGCCAAACTAGCCATTAAAAGTACTACTGATTTTTTCATTTCTTTCTCCTTTTTGGTTTTCTATGATTGACAAGAAGCTTCCTTACTGTTGCTCCTCAGCCCCGTTCATCAATAAATTATTGATATATTCTTCAGGTGGCATCTTTGTCATTTCTTTTAAATTGCTATTTTTAAAATAATTTAAAGTGAGTGCCTTTTCAATATCCAAATTGTCAAAATCATAGGTTGACGTGATTTTCATTTCATTTTCATTAAGAATCTGAACAGTTCCAGTGAAACCAGCAACAGTTTTTGCCTGAGTATAGTCCGTATCCTTTTGCATTGATTCATCCAAGAGCCGCTGAGTCTCCTCCAGCCCCACTTCTTTAATCGCATTTTTGATACTATCATCCGTTGGAGTGATTCTCTCCATAATCACCTTGATAAAACGTTTCCCTTGATAAGTGATAATTTGACTAGATTGAATTCCTTGCTCATCTTTTGGGAAAACTAGTTTCTTGGTGATAACTTCCTGCTTTTCAGCCTGACTGATAATGGGAAGATTAGTTGTAATTTCCTCTTTTTTCCCCTTTGGCTTGTCTGCTTTCTTATGAGCGCAGCCAGTCAATATCACAGCTGCTAAGCCAAAAATTAGTAAAAATTTCTTCACGTTCTGTCCTCCTCAGAGATATTGTATCATAGTTTAACCGCTTGTCAATCATTTTTAGGTAATGAGACAGAAAAAAGGCAGCCTAAAAGGCGCCTTTCCTTATCTAGATTATAGAGCCGCTCGTAAGCGAGCCTCTGTATTCTCAACATTGCGCACTGCACGAGGCAAGAAGGCACGGATATCGTCTTCCTTGTAACCAACTTGGAGACGCTTGTCATCCACCAAAATCGGACTTTTCAGAATCCGTGGTGTTTCCATGATGATGTCAATGACTTCGTTTACACTCAAATCTTCAATATCAACACCGAGTCCTTTTGCATAACGGTTTTTTGAAGATACAATGCTGGCAATGCCATTTTCAGTTTTTGCTAAAATATCAAGAATTTCTTCTTTGGTAATTCCTTCCTTACCGAGGTTTTGCTCCTTGTAAGTCAATTGATGGGCGTTTAGCCAGGTCTTTGCTTTTTTGCAGCTAGTACAACTTGAAACCGTATAAATTGTGATCATGCAAGTACTCCTTTCGCTACACGATACTACTATCGTAGTATATTATACCACAAAAACCATCGGTCTTGCGACCTATTTTGAAAAATTATTCCTCAATGTCAAAAGCATCATCTAGGTCAAGAGTGACTTCTTCCAACTTTTCAACAGGAGCCTCAGCCTTACCCTTCGCAGTTTCTGCTGCCTCATCATCTTCAATCAAACCGTATCGCACACGGACTTGACGGTCGATTTCGTCAAAGACTTCTGGATGATCAGCCAAGTATTTCTTAGCATTTTCAGATCCTTGGCCGATTTTTTCATCATTGTAGGAGTACCAAGCACCCGCTTTTTTAATGATATCCAAATCAGTCGCAATCTTAATCAACTCGCCCGTCTTAGAAATACCTTCTCCATACATGATTTCCACAAAGGCTTCCTTGAATGGCGGAGCTACCTTATTTTTAACGACTTTGATTTTGGTTTCCTTACCAACATTGGTATCCTTGGCATCACCCGTACCCTTGATTTGGGTATTGCCACGGACATCCAGACGAACAGACGCATAAAACTTCAACGCACGGCCACCTGGCGTCGTTTCAGGATTTCCAAACATAACACCAACTTTTTCACGCAACTGGTTGATAAAGATGGCAATCGTCTTGGTTTTGTTGATAGAAGCAGACAGTTTGCGCATGGCTTGGCTCATCATCCGAGCCTGCAAACCAACGTGGCTGTCACCGATATCCCCATCGATTTCCGCACGAGGTACTAGGGCCGCAACCGAGTCGATGACCACCAAATCAACTGCACCAGAATCAATCAATTTACCAGCAATTTCAAGACCTTGCTCCCCAGAATCAGGCTGAGACAGCAGCAATTCATCAATGTTTACACCCAGAGCTGCAGCGTATGACGGATCCAAAGCGTGCTCAGCATCGATAAAGGCTGCAATTCCACCTTCTTTTTGCGCTTGAGCAACAGCGTGGAGAGCAACGGTTGTCTTACCAGAAGACTCTGGACCGTAAATCTCAATAATCCGTCCCTTAGGATAGCCACCCGCACCAAGGGCGATATCCAAAGCTAGAGAGCCTGAACTCATGACTTGAACCTTTTGCTCCGCCCGCTCGCCCAGACGCATAATAGCTCCCTTACCGAAGTCTTTTTCAATGTTTTTTAGGGCATTGTCCAATGCTTTTTGGCGTTCGTCTCCAAATTTCTTTGTAATTTCATCCAAATTTTTCTGTTTTTTTGCCATTTATTTCTCCTGTTTTTTTCTAAAATGTCTTTTGGCCATCTGTTTATTATACCAAAAATCAGTTCTTTAATAAAGTTTTTCGTACGAGGTTGAAGGCGTGCATGACGGCAATCTTCCGCACATCCCGTCGGCTACGACCAGCAATATTGACCTCAATCATTTCCGTTCCTGATTCACTCGCTAAGCCAATAAATACAGTCCCAGCTGGATGACCTTCCAGCGAATCTGGGCCTGCTACACCTGTCAGACTGACAGCCAAGTCGCTCCGAGTCAGCTTTCTAGCCTGCTCTGCCATTTTCCCAGCCGTAAAAGCAGAAACAACGCCGTGCTGCTCCAGCTCTTCCAATGGAATATCCAGCATCCGGCTCTTTTCTTCCATACTGTAGGTGACAAAGCCACCTGAAAAAATAGAGGATGCACCAGCAAAATCCGCCAAGGTTGCTTGAAAGAGGCCAGCTGTCAAACTCTCCGCCGCTGAAATTGTCTTCCCTTGACTCTTGAGCAGATCAAAGGCCACTTGAGCCAAGGAATTGTCATCTCCATAACCGTAGAAAATCTCGGACAAAGACTGCCCCTCAAAACTCTGATACGCCAAAATAGACTTTTCCACAGCCTCAAACTTAGTATCCGCTTCTGCCTGACTCAGAGCTTTAGTGGACAATCGCAAGGTCACTTCGCCCGTCTTTGCATAAGGCGCAATGGTCGGATCGCTTTGTTGATCAATCATTTCAGCCAAAATAGTCACTAATTGACTCTCGCCAATTCCGAAGAAGCGCAGCACCCGTGAATACAATTTCTGCCCTGTGGATAAGAGGGGAACCAGCTCGTTATTGACCATAGGTTTGAGCTCACTAGGCGGGCCTGGCAGGACCACATAGGTCGCTCCATCAACTTCTAGTAAGCCGCCAACGGCCAGGCCTGTCGCATTTGGTAGCGGAGTTGAGCCTGTAACCAGCTGGGCCTGACGCTCATTGTTGGGCGTTCGAGCATAATCTGGTCGACTGGCAAAAAAAAGGTCCAACTTTTCCACAGCCGCTGGGTCGAAGCTCAAACCTCGACCTACAAACTTAGCCAAGGTCTGCTTGGTCAAATCATCCTCTGTTGGTCCCAGACCCCCTGTCAGGATAATTAAATCACTGCGCTCTTTGGCAATTTCTAGGACAGACAGGAGACGGTTTTCATTGTCCCCCACTGCTGTCTGAAAATAGGCATCAATTCCTAGACTCGCTAGCTTTTCAGATAAAAATTGGGCATTGGTATTGACAATCTGACCTGTCAGAATCTCGGTGCCCACAGCAATAATTTCTGCTTTCATAGAACCTCCTACCTTACTATTCGGAATTGGCTTTATTTTATCACAAAAAAGAGTAAAAAAGGTGATTTTCATGTCAGGAAATAAAAAGAGCTGTCAACTTGCTTGACAAAGTTGTCAACATCCTGTGGATAACTTTTGAAAATCTGTTTGTTATGGAGAATAACTGGATTGTTAGGCAGATGCTATTGGCAAAGGAACTTTTTATTTTTATAATAAAACTGAAAAGGATGGAAAGAAAAATTATTTATGTTATTAGAAAGGGAATCATCATGAAAATCTCGCAAGTTCTCAAAGATATTCGTCAACAACATCAACTCACTCAGGAAGCCTTGGCTGAAAGACTCAAGGTTTCCCGCTCTGCCATTGCCCGCTGGGAAAGCGAAAAAGGTATCCCTGATATTGGCAATCTGATAGCCATTAGCCGCGAGTTTGATCTCAGCTTGGACCAGCTCATCAAGGAGGATGGGCGCTTGGAGAAAAAGGTCATCGAAGACAGCAAGGCCAAGAAATGGCACTATTTGGTCATTTTCTACCTCTTCTCTGTTTTGGTTGAAATCGCCATCTTTGCTTATTTACACCATATCTTTATGGCGGGCTTCCTCGTCTCTACTCTCTTTATGCTTTTCTATGAATTACGCATCTTTATCAAGGAAAAGATTTGGATGCAGAAAGAGGAGTAAGAATATTCACAGAGTATAGAAAAAGCCTAGACCAGATATTTGTCTAGGTTTCTTTCTCGTCATTCTTTAACTTACTTTCATAGCGGAGACGGATGGTTGGCTCTCCTCGAAGGCTCAATCCTTCCTTTTCCCACATCAGGGTCATCCCAATTTTTTCTAAAACTCCTTGACTAGCAAGATTAGGCTTAGTTGTGTGGGCAAGAAATGTCTTTATCTCAGGCATTTTCTGAACCAATTCTTTCAAGGCCAAGGCTGCTTCAGTTGCGTAGCCTTTTCTGTGATAGTTAGCATTGACAGTATAGCCTATTTCCGCCGTTTCTTGTTCCGTATCTATTCGAAGAGAGATATTACCAATTAATTTGCCTTCAGATTTCAACTCAATACCGTAGCGACCCAAAGGAGCACTTAAATTATATAAAACAAGACTCTCTCGACTCTCTTCTATGCTTTGGTGCTCTGGATAATCATATTTTAATAATTCTCCATCTGAAGTATATTCATGATAATCCAACAAATCATCCATAGTCATGGGACGTAGGAGGAGACGCTCCGTCTCCAAGATAGGGTTCTCCGCTAAATATACTAAGGCTCTATTATCCATCCTTCATTTCCTTTCTGAATAATCTTAAAAATGACTAGATCACAATATCTTCTTTTTATTGACTTAGCAGTCTACTGGCTTATTGAAAAAATTGTGATTACAAAAGCAATGATATTGTTGCAACAATGAAGGGCAATTGGATACCAGATATTTTTGT
>NZ_CALIIB010000112.1 GCF_938020365.1 uncultured Streptococcus sp.
CAGTTTGGGATCCAGCTAAAACTATGTTGTTCGATGCTGTAAGCGGTAAAAAAGATGCTAAAACTGCAGCTGAAGATGCTGTTAAATTGATCAAAGAAACTATCGATCAAAAATTCGGCAACAAATAAGCAAGTTTAAATAAAGGGGTGGGAATTTTCCCTACCCCTTGTTTGATAGAATGAGGCTTTGTTCTATCTTCTAATAAGAAAAACTCGGATTAGGACTTGTACTTACTGCAATTCCTCAATCTTTCTCGTATCTAAGGAGACTACAATGACAAAAAAAGATCCCAAACAAGCCATGTTGCGCTCCCTCATTCCAGGGTTGGGGCAAATCTATAATGATCAAAAAGCCAAAGGATACATCTTTCTTGGGGTTACAGTTGCATTTTTAGCTTATTTCGCAGCTATTGCCCTACCAGAAATTGAAAATCTCATCACTCTTGGTGAAGTCCGTGGGGACAACTCACTCTTCATGCTGATTCGCGGTGCCTTCCACCTCATCCTTGTGGCGTTTTTCCTGATTTTCTATGGATTTAACTTGAAGGATGCCCGTACAGTTGCCAAGCAGTGGAACAATGATTATCCTGTTCATACTACCTTGAAGGAAATGACAAACGGAATCTATGAAAATGGCTTCCCTTACTTGCTGATTATTCCTTCTTATTTGGCGATGACCTTTGCCATCATTTTCCCTGTATTGGTAACACTCTTGATCGCCTTTACAAACTATGATTTCAAACACTTGCCACCAAATAAACTCTTGGATTGGGTTGGCTTTACCAACTTTGCCAACATTTGGCAATTGAGCACCTTCCGTGCGGCCTTTGGTTCTGTCCTGACTTGGACTATCATCTGGGCACTGGCAGCCTCTACTTTGCAAATCGTAATCGGTATTTTCACCGCTATCATTGCCAACCAGCCATTCATCAAAGGAAAACGCATCTTCGGTGTTATCTTCTTGCTTCCTTGGGCAGTTCCAGCCTTCATCACTATCCTGACTTTCTCAAATATGTTCAACGATAGTATCGGGGCTATCAATACTCAGGTTATCCCACTTCTCGGCAAGGTTCTTCCTTTCTTAAATGGACATCTGATCCCGTGGAAGACTGATCCAACTTGGACTAAGATTGCTCTGATTATGATGCAAGGTTGGCTTGGATTCCCTTATATCTACGTCCTGACCTTGGGTATTTTGCAGTCTATTCCAAATGACCTTTACGAAGCAGCCTACATCGACGGAGCCAATGCTTGGCAAAAATTCCGCAACATCACTTTCCCAATGATCTTGGCAGTTGCGGCACCAACTTTGATCAGTCAATACACCTTTAACTTTAATAACTTCTCAATCATCTACCTCTTCAATGCAGGTGGTCCTGGTAGTGTCGGTGGAGGAGCCGGTTCAACTGATATCCTGATCTCTTGGATTTATCGATTGACCACAGGTACAGCACCACAATATTCAATGGCGGCGGCCGTTACCCTCATCATCTCCATCATCGTCATCTCTATCTCTATGATTGCCTTCAAGAAACTACACGCATTTGATATGGAGGATGTATAAGATGAATAGTTCTGTTAAATTTAAACGTTTTATCAACCATAGTTTGACCTATCTCTACCTTGTAGTGCTTTCCATTATCATTCTCTACCCGCTCTTGATTACGATCATGTCTGCTTTCAAGACGGGGAATGTCGTAGCCTTCAAGCTAGACACAGACATCAACTTTAGTCTGGAAAACTTCTCTCGTCTCTTCTCAGAGACTCTATATGGTACTTGGTACTTTAATACTATCATCATTGCCGTCTTGACAATGATTGTCCAAACCAGTATAGTGGTACTTGCAGGCTATGCTTATAGCCGTTACAATTTCATCGCTAGAAAGCAAAGTTTGGTCTTCTTCTTGATTATCCAAATGGTACCAACCATTGCAGCTCTGACCGCCTTCTTCGTTATGGCGCTGATGCTCAATGCCCTCAACCAAAGCTGGTTCCTCATCTTCCTTTATGTAGGTGGTGGTATCCCAATGAATGCTTGGCTGATGAAAGGATACTTCGATACCGTTCCTATGTCTCTAGACGAGTCAGCTAAATTAGACGGCGCTGGTCATTTCAGACGTTTCTGGCAGATTGTCCTGCCCCTCGTTCGTCCAATGATTGCCGTGCAAGCTCTCTGGGCCTTCATGGGACCTTTCGGAGACTACATCCTCTCCAGCTTCCTTCTTCGTGAAAAAGAATTTTATACGGTTGCAGTTGGTCTTCGTACCTTCGTCAGCGATGTCAAGAATCAAAAAATTGCCTTCTTTGCTGCCGGTGCGATTCTCACTGCCCTTCCAATCTGTATTCTCTTCTTCTTCCTGCAAAAGAATTTTGTATCTGGTTTAACAAGTGGTGGAGACAAGGGATAATCTTGTCCCACCCTGTTTTTGATTTAAAGACAATTATAGTTATATGGCAGCCAATAAGTTCTTTATTGGCCACCACCTGATTATAATTTTAGAAAGAGGCAGCTATGTTACCTTATCCTTTTAATTATTTTTCGAGCTTGATTGGTTTTAGAAAAACCTTCGCCAATCGTCGCATGCTCAGCTGGTTCCAGCTCATCTTTACCAGTGTCTTTTTGATTTCTCTGTCTTTGATTCCTGTGGCTATTCAGACAGCGTCTTTGACGAGCTATGCTCTGGATACCTTTGTTGATAAGGCTTTTGACACTCTGGATGAAGACGTGATGATTGACTTTGACCATCATGCCCAGATGAAAGACCATGTGCTGACCACTGAAAATCCTGAAGGAATTCATCGCAATGCCGCTGGGACTGTCATTATCGGCCATCACGAGGAGCTTAAATTAGGCAAGGAGCTGACCCTTTACTTCGACAAAGAAAATCTCAAAATCACTAAAGAAGGAAAAGAATTGGCCAATATCCGCTACCAAGCAGTTGACCAGAAGGCTCTGAAAAGCAAAGAAGCCCTAACCAAAGCCATTTCTAAAGACTGGTTCCAACAAAACCGCTTGGTGATCAGCCTCTTCCTAGTCCTCTCCGCGGGCTTCCTCTTTAGCATCAACTTTTCCTTTCTGGCGCTCGGTGCCTCCTTCCTGCTCTATCTGACCAAGAAATCACGGCTATTTTCTTTTAAAACCTTTAAAGAATGCTATCACTTTATCCTCAACTGCTTAGGATTACCAACGATTATCGGCCTTATCTGCGGCTTATTTGGGCAAAGCCTGCCTACGATTATCACCGTTCAAAATATCTTGTTTGTTCTTTATTTGGTGATTATTTTCTACAAAACACATTTTCGTGATGAGGATTTCAGAAATTAGGAGGTTATTATGCGCGTTACGATTAAAGAAGTAGCGAAACTAGCGGGTGTGTCTCCCTCAACGGTGACACGCGTCGTACAAAACAAGTCAACCATCAGCGATGAAACTAAAAAACGGGTTCGTGCTGCCATGAAAGAGCTGGACTATCATCCAAATCTCAATGCTAGAAGTCTGGTCAGTCAATCAACCCAAGTCATCGGCCTAGTGCTGCCCGATGATTCGGATCTTTTTTACCAAAACCCATTCTTCCCAACTGTCTTGCGGGGGATTTCGCGCATCGCATCTGAACATGACTATGCCATTCAGATTAGCACTGGACAGGACGAAGAGCGTCGTTTAGAAAATATTAAACAAATGATTTTCGGAAAACGCGTCGATGGTTTGATTTTTCTCTATTCTAAGCCAAACGATCCGCTGGTTGACTTTGCGATTAAAAACCAATTTCCTTTCTTGATTTTAGGGAAAGCAGTGTCACCATTTGTTTCTTTGGTCGATAATGATAATATCAAGGCTGGCTACGATGCAACCAAATATTTCCTAGATCAAGGTTATAAAAAAATTGCCTTTCTAGCTGGGAATAAAGAGCTTGTCGTATCCCAAGACCGCTTTGCCGGCTACAAACAAGCCCTAGAAGAAGCAGGCATCCCTCTCGATGAAAACATCGTCAAGTTTTCTTTCGGTTTCCTCTTGGAAGATAGCAGTTATAAGATTATGGAAAAGATGCCTATTCAGGAAATTGAAGCCTTTGTGACATCGGATAGTATGGTTGCCGAAGGGGCTCTCCACTATCTCAAAGACATTGACTACCGCTTCCCGATTATCACTTTTGACTCTATCAAGCCACGCATTGATGTGGATGCCTATATTAATATCAACACCCTCGAGTTGGGGAGGGAATCTTTCCGTACCTTGCTCCAAATCATTAAAGATAATAAGGATGACAAGCATACTTGCTATCGTCAGGTTATCCCCCACAGCATTCTTACTCGTTAGTTAAGGAGAAATTTCATGGTTTATCGTATTTTCCAAGCCTACTTAGATGATGAAAATAGCATCACTATCGAATTGGAAAAATCCTTTGACGCTTATTCTATCCACTTCACTCTAGAGGACAAGCACAGTTCTAGTCCTTTGACTATCAAAAAAATTGAGAATCAAGAACATCAGATTGTCTACACCCTTTCAGTCAATGACCCGATTGATTTGACTGAATCCTACACAGTCTATGATCAGGATCGCAATCACACCATTCTCCAGTATCGTCACATTGTCCAAAAGCCAATTTTTGATGAATTATTTAGCTACCGAGAAAGAGATTTGGGAGCCAGCTATAGCCCTCAGGCAACAGATTTCAAACTGTGGGCCCCTATTTCAGAAAAAGTCTTGCTGCATCTGGAAGAGCAGGCCATTCCCCTCCAAAGGCAAGATAGGGGTGTCTGGCATACGCAGGTCCTTGGAGACTTAGAAGGCAAGGCCTACTACTATATCCATAAGGTAAACGGAAAATGGGTAGAAGTACATGACCCCTACGCCCTCTCTTCAGATGCCAACTCTGGTAATAGTTATGTCATTGACCGCAAAAAGATTAGCAGACCTATTCGTCGGGCTGCCAGCCAAGTAAAACCAACAGAAGCCGTTATCTATGAAATGAGCGTGCGTGATTTCTCCATGCAAAAGGAAGCTGGTTTCTCACAACCTGGTAAATTCGCTTCTCTATCCGAATCTCCAAGCGTACACGGTCATACTTTTGGTCTAAAATACTTGCAGAATTTAGGCATTACACACGTTCAGCTTATGCCTGTCTATGACTTTGGTAGTGTTGACGAAAAACACCCCGAACTCGTTTACAATTGGGGCTATGATCCCGTCCAGTATAATGTTCCTGAAGGCAGCTTCTCAAGCGACCCACACGATCCCTATAGCCGTATCTTTGAACTACAAGACGCGATTGCAGCTTATCACAAGGCTAATATGAGCGTTATCATGGATGTCGTCTACAATCACGTCTATGAGGCAGATGCCTATGCTTTTGAAAAAATTGTCCCAGGCTACTTCTATCGTCTCGATGAGCGAGGCCTACGGACAAACGGTACCTTTTGCGGAAATGATGTAGCCAGCGAAAAAGCTATGGTGCGCCATTATATCCAACAATCCGTCCAGCAATGGGTTAGCCTCTACGGCTTTGACGGTTTTCGCTTTGACCTGATGGGCATTCTCGACATAACCACCATGAAGCAAATCGCTCAGGAACTAAAAGCCATCCATCCAAACATCTACCTTTACGGAGAAGGTTGGCAGATGCCGACTGGTCTTGATAGCGACCTTCTAGCTCATCAGTTCAACGCTGAACAACTACCTGAGTATGGATTCTTCAGCGATCATTTTCGTGATACGATCAAGCAAACCATCGTCCAAGGTGGCCGACTGGACAAAGAGCATGCGACCAGCTGGCTAGAAAATGTCCTGACAGCCAATGTCGGCTTGACAGGAGAGCCACATTTCCTAGCGCCTCATCAAGCAATCAACTATGTAGAATGCCATGACAACGCAACGGTGTTTGATTATTTTGATATTCAAAATCCAAATATCAGCCTCCGTCAGCGCCTAGCTAGCTCTCGCCTAGCACTGCATATCGTTCTATTAGCGCAAGGAGTTCCTTTCCTCCACAGCGGGCAGGAATTTTATCGGACCAAGAATCTGATTGACAACACCTACAACCTGCCTGATGATGTCAACAAGCTAGACTGGCTGCGCTCACTTCACTACACTGAAGACATTGAATTTTTGAAGCAACTCATTGCCTTTAGAAAGGCTCATCCGCTTCTGACTCTGGCAACTAGCTCTGCTATTCAAAAAGCTTGTCAAGTCAAATGGCTCAGCCCTAGCCTCCTTGAATATAAGATTCAAAAAGATAAACAAGCGCTGACCATTTTGATTAACTTTGGCACTGAAGCAGCGACTTATGAAAATAAAATGAAGCAAGGCATCCACCTTCAGTATCCGCACATTAACGCTAAAAAACCAATCGCCCCGCTAGCAGACTCTTATACAGTTCCTGCTAAGCAAGTCTTGGTTTTGAAATAAAGCAACAACTATAAAAAAAGAACAGGTTCATTTTGGATGGGAAAACATCCAGCTGAACTTGTTCCTTTTTTATGTATAAATGGAAGCATTGCGTTTGAGTAAGATCCACTAGCAATGTCGATAATCGAGACTACTCTTCTACAAATCTTCCTAAAATATGTACGTTGTCAGATACGGATACAAAGGCGGTCGGATCCGTCTGTTTCATGATGTACTTAAATTCGCTAAACTCGGCACGGGTAATGACTGTAATCAGTACCGCCTTTTGCTCGTGATTGTAAGTTCCCTCCGCTCCATTGATAATGGTCGCACCGCGGTGGAGTTTGTGGTGAATCTTGTTAATTACCTCTTCAGGATGACTAGTGATAATCATGGCCTGCATCCGCTTTTGCTTGGTAAAAACAGCGTCCGTTACACGGCTAGATACAAAGATGGTAATCATTGAGTAGAGAGCGTATTCCCATCCGAAGGTCAGACCAGCAATCAGCATAATAATCCCATTGACAATCAGGGAGATACTGCCTACATTACGGCCTGTTTTCTTGCGAATGGTCAGACTAACAATATCTGTCCCTCCACTTGAAATGCTTGACTTGAGGGCAAAGCCGATCCCTGTCCCCATGACAACTCCCCCGAACAAGGCATTGATAATGGGATTGGTCGTCAATGTCACTTCTGGCACAAAATGGATAAAAAGCGAGCTCATCGAAACAGTGATAAAAGTAAAAACAGTAAACTTATGCCCGATTTGGTACCAAGCCAAAATCATCAGTGGAATATTGATCGCATAAAAAGTAATGGAAACTGGAATGGTAAAGCCGATAAAGCGACCACTCAAAGCCGAGACAATCTGCGCCAAACCTGTTGCACCACTTGAGTAGACATGACCCGGCTGAAAGAAGAAATTGACCGCTACTGCTGAGAGAAAGCCGTATACCAGAGAGGCTGAAAATTTCTCATCATATTTTTCACGCGAAATACTTTTCAGAACTTCTAGCAACTTGACATGATAGGCAAAGCGATGAAGATAATAGCGAAAAAGTTTCCGCAAACTAGTCTTTTTCATGTGATTCTACTTGTAAACTTAATTCCTCTAATTGTGCAGGAGCAACCAAGCTTGGTGCTTGCGTCATTGGGTCAGAAGCCTTGTTATTCTTAGGAAAAGCAATGACTTCACGGATATTTTCTTCACCAGCCAAAAGCATGACGAAGCGATCCAGACCCAAAGCCAGACCTCCATGTGGTGGGAAACCATAATCCATGGCCTCTAGAAGGAAGCCGAACTGGTCTTGCGCTTCTTCAGCTGAAAAGCCTAAAGCCTTAAACATACGTTCCTGCAGATCTTTTTGGTTGATCCGTAGGCTACCACCACCTAGTTCATAGCCATTGAGTACGATATCATAGGCAACTGCACGAACCTTGCTCAGGTCTCCTTCTAACTCCTGCTCAGAATCTCTTTGAGGCAGAGTGAATGGATGGTGAGCACTCATATAGCGGCCTTCTTCTTCAGACCACTCAAACATTGGCCAATCTACTACCCACAAGTAGTTAAACTTAGCAGGGTCAATCAAACCTAATTCCTTACCTAAACGGACACGAAGAGCGCCTAGAGCTGCGTTGGCAACATCCAAGGTATCTGCCACAAAGAGAACCAAGTCGTTTTCTTCTAATTGTAAAGCAGTTGTCAACTCACTTGACAGGTCTGTCAAGAACTTAGCAACAGGACCAGTCAGCTCTCCACCAGCAAGTTTGATCCAAGCAAGTCCCTTGGCTCCATGCTGCTTAGCTTGCTCTGTCAGCTTATCAATATCTTTACGCGAGTATTTGTCGGCCGCATTCTTAACCACAATCGCCTTGACAGCTGGTGCCTCGGAAAAGACCTTAAAGTCAACGTCCTTGACAAGCTCTGTCAAGTCCTGTAATAACATGTCAAAGCGAGTATCTGGCTTGTCGCTACCATAGAGAGCCATGGCATCGTCATATTTCATCCGTGGGAAAGGCAAGGTCACTTCAATTCCCTTGGTTTCCTTCATGACACGGGCAATCAAGCCTTCTGTGATGTCTTGGATTTCTTGCTCAGATAGGAAGGAAGTTTCCAAGTCCACCTGTGTAAACTCTGGTTGACGGTCTCCACGTAAGTCCTCGTCTCGGAAACACTTGACAATCTGGTAATAACGGTCAAAGCCAGCATTCATCAACAGCTGCTTGGTAATCTGTGGACTTTGAGGCAGGGCATAGAAATGACCTTGGTTGACACGGCTCGGTACCAAATAGTCACGCGCTCCTTCAGGCGTTGACTTGGTCAAAAATGGTGTCTCTACATCGATAAACTCCAGCTCATCCAAATAATTGCGGATGGAATGAGTCACTTTGGCACGCAACTTAAGATTTTCTAGCATTTCTGGGCGACGCAGATCCAAATAACGGTAGCGCAAGCGCGTATCGTCATTGGCTTCAATCCCGTCCTTAATCTCAAAAGGAGTCGTTTTAGCAGTATTCAGTACTATCAGACTGTCCACGTGAAGCTCTACACTTCCTGTAGCCAGCTTGTCATTGACCTGCTCACGCGCGGCTACCTTACCAGTCACTTCAATGACAAACTCGCTGCGCAGGCTCTCAGCTGTCTTCATGACCTCATCTGAAACACTCTCAGGATTAATAACTAGCTGCATAATGCCTTCGCGGTCACGCAGATCAATAAAAATCAAGCCTCCCAAATCGCGACGGCGGGCAACCCAACCTTTCAAAGTAATTTCCTGACCGACATGCTCACTACGAACACGTCCCGCATACATTGAACGTTTCATCTTTACTCTCCAAAATTTTAATTCTGTTACTATTTTACCACAAAGAACCTAGGAAAGCCCCCCTACCTGTCCTTTTTCTGAAAAAAATTAAAAGTCTTTATTCTAGTGACCACTTTTATAAAAAAGCCTGGAGCCAATATCCCCAGACCTGCTAATGCCATATAGATTATTCCTTTTTCTTCCCATCCTCATAAAGACTGGGAGCCAACGTTTTTGTCACCATGGCCGTCAAGAAGCGAAAGGCTCCCGCTGCCAGACCAAAAATAGGCGCCAAAGAACGGAAGAAAAAATCTCCTCGCATAAAATAACAGAGTAGGCCCGTTATCACAAACAAGGCCACTCCCTGCACCAGCGCTACAAACCATACTTTTTTCATCATTTCCTCAACTTTCCATAGACTATTATAGCATATTATGTAGTGCAACAACTTTAAATATCTCATTAGATAAAAAGCAGCAATATAGTCAAACAAAACACTTGCTATATCTTGTTCTAAGGTGGTTCTTTCTCCTGTTCCAAGGAGAGTACACTTTTAAAATGTTATTCTCCATGCGTAGATAAGGATTCTATTTTTCAAGTGTCGTATCACATAGATTGGCAGATTTAGGACGGGCAGTGTATTCCAAGACTCACAAATCTGTTGTCAAGCAATTTGGATTTTTACAATATTTTTAATCTAATTCATCACTATCAGGGTGCTTTTTCACATAAATAGCTGCATAAACTGCATCTACCATAACAGCTGGCAGGGTCAAAGTCAATAAAATTCCCAATAAAACACCAAAAGCAATCTGAATATAACCTGTTAGGAGGGCGGGAATGATTGTTGCCCCAGCAAAAGCTATAGCAAAATTATTCCACCATGTTTTCTTTCTACTTCCCCCTTTTACTTGATTAAAGGCCCAGACTTTCCCCTGATTCTTTGGGAGATAGTACCAAGCATAGAGGCCACAAGCAAAGATAAAAAGGAACATCATCAATATTACATAAAATGGAGGGAGAGGGGATTGATATATCTCTTTGGCTCCTATAGGACTACCGTCTGAAATAACCATTAGTAAACAAATAAAATTTAGACTTATCACTAAACTTAACACTGTGAGAGCTATTAGATAATATGTTAAAGACTTCCATGCGTTTACCAAATAGGGAATAAAAGAAATGATAATACCTAATATATTCACAACACCGCAAAACAAAGAAAGTCCTTTAAAGATGCCTAGATTGTCTTCATAAGTTCCACCCACATACAGAAAACCTGTTAATGCTAAAGCAATCCATGGATAAATCTTAATGTAGCCTAAACTAACACCATGTGTAATCAAGGGACCATGGTATCTTTCTTTTTCTATATCAGTAATCTTTGCTTTATTTTTTCTATTTCTCTTTGCCATTAACTGAACCACCCTCCTATTGTTTTTATTAAGGCATCCTTAGCTGCTGTTACAGAAAGCTCTATCAAACTAGAGCTCTTCTATTCTACCACTCATACCTCGAAACTATGCTTCATACTTTATATATGTTCTGCTAATACTCGCTTTTATCCCGCTACTCCTCCGTACTGGATTTATAATATTGTAAAAACTCTTCTTCGCTTTGAACCAGATGTTCCTGTCCATCTTTCGAACTAGCTGCTGGAATGGTGATATCCTTAAAGATATTCGTACCTCCTGGAAACACGAGTTTTATCATGTCTATGGACGTTTGCAAATCATCATCAGATACAACTTATATATATAACTTGTTTCAGGATTTTTAGAAATTATTTCTATAGATTTCGGGTATTTTCTATTTAAGAGCCATTGTTTTGTATTATCTCCAAGTTCCCAAAAATGAATGCCAGTATCTCTCACAGAAAAATCGTGATCTTCAAATAGCTGTGAAAAGGAATCTATCGAACCAAATCCTATTTTAGGCGAACTCTTTACTGTGCCAATCAACTGTGATCATTCTCCCATTTTCAATAAATTCATAATCCGTAATTTCTGTATCTACAATCCAATATTCATATTTAGATAAGTCTTGTTTTTCAAACTCTCGAACACCAAATACAAAAAGGCTACATACACCAATTAAAATTAGAAAGATAGCACCAATTTTTTTAGCTTTCAATTACCCATTCTCCTATCATCAGACTAGCCGTCCATCTACCTTGTCCCATTATACCATATTGAATACTGAACATTGAGCGTCGATAGGAGGATAAGGTCTGTCGCAAACAAAAAAGAGAAGATGGTCGTCTCCTCTAAATTCGCTTTCTTTATCACTCTGGTAATTCTACCTTCAAGCTCATATTTTTAGGTTGCAAGACTTTCTGAGCAGCTGCACGAAACTTTGCCCTTATTTTCTTAGTTCATAGATTTGAACTTTATCTTTATAACTCAATTTCATTATAAAGCACCCCAAATATTAGACAGAAAAATCAAACTTTTGAGGTGCGGAACAGAGTCTGCAGATGGTTTCAATACTAAAGCCTTAGTGATTGGTTGCTTTTTATTGTAAAACTAACTGATTTCATATTTTTCTCCTTCGGT
>NZ_CALIIB010000113.1 GCF_938020365.1 uncultured Streptococcus sp.
CGTTGAGGAGCTTGTGCTTCCATTCTCCATCAATGTCAAAGGAGAATTCTCCCACTGGTGAAAAAATCTTCTGCTGCTCCAAATCCACCGTCACTTCATCCGTCGGCTTCAGATTAGCCAAAGCTTGCCGGACTTCGAGCGGCTGAACGATAGGCAACATTCCGTTATTCAGCTCGTTATTGTAGTGAATATCGCCGAAAGATCCAGCAATGACTACCTTGAAGCCATAGTCAGCCAAGGCCCAGGCAGCGTGCTCGCGAGAGGAACCCGCTCCGAAATTATCCCCTGTAATCAGAATAGTCGCCTTGCGATACTCCGGTCTGTTAAAGACGAAATCAGGATCTTCGGTGTACCGATTGTCCAGATAACGCCAAGCGTACATGAGATACTTACCAAAGCCTTTTTTATCAATCAACTTGAGAAACTGCTTGGGCAAAATTTGGTCCGTATCAATATTATCGTTCATGAGGGGGACTGTTGTCCCCGTGTAGATTGTAAATTTTTCCATAAAACTTCCTTACTGGACCTCCGGTAGCTGGCGGACGTCTACGAAGTGCCCGGCAATGGCTGCCGCTGCTGCCATGGCTGGACTGCAAAGATGGGTTTTAGCGCCAAATCCCTGACGATCCTCAAAATTCCGATTACTGGTCGAGGCACAGTGAACTCCGTCTGGCACCTTGTCTGGATTCATTCCCAGACACATGGAGCAACCCGGATCGCGCCACTCAAAGCCTGCATCCACGAAAATTTTATCCAGTCCCATCTTTTCAGCAGCCCGCTTGACCGGACGAGAGCCTGGCACGACGATAGCTGTTAGATTGGGAGCGATATGCTTACCAGCGACAAACTTAGCTGCCAGCTGCAAATCGCTGAGTCTGGCATTGGTGCAAGAGCCGATAAAGATATAACCCAGCTCAATATCTTCTGCTTTCTTACCCGGAGAGAGGTCCATGTAATTGTAGGCCCGCTCATCGTTCATATCGCGAATTTCCGGGAAAGCCGCACCGAATTCCACTCCCATAGAAGGATTGGTTCCCCAAGTCACCATAGGTGCCAACTGGGAAACATCCATCTCAATGACCTTATCATAGACAGCATCAGAATCACTGACCAGAGTCTTCCAATCAGCCACTGCCGCCTCAAAGTCCTTGGGAGCGCCCGGCCGACCTTTAACGTAATCATAGGTCTTCTGATCAGGATTCATAATGCCCATCTTGGAGCCAAACTCAATGGACATATTGCAGATGGTCATGCGCTCTTCCATGGTCAAATGATCAATGGCATCACCGGCATACTCGACCACATAGCCAACACCTGCAGCTACACCGTATTTGGCAATCAAAGCGAGGATGAAGTCCTTGGAATAAACACCTTTAGGTGGCACTCCGGTAAATTTGACCAGCATTTTCTTGGGTTTGACTTGCCAAATGGTCTGCGTTGCAAAGACGTGCTCTACCTCCGAAGTACCAATTCCAAAAGCAATAGCTCCAAAAGCTCCGTGAGTGGCCGTGTGACTATCACCGCAGACGATGAATTTGCCTGGCTGTGTCTTACCTGTTTCCGGTCCAACCATATGAACAATCCCTTGCAGTTCCGATCCGTGAGCCGCATGCTCGATGCCAAAATCCTTGACATTCTCAGAGAGCTTATCAATCTGAGCCTTGGAAATCACATCCCGGATATCATAGATATTGACCGTAGGAACATTATGGTCAAAAGTTCCAAAAGTTAAGTCCGGTCGTCTAACCTTGCGACCGGCATCTCGAAGTCCTTGAAAAGCCTGAGGGCTGGTTACTTCATGAATATAATGCTGATCCACATACATAAGCTGGGGTTGACCTTCTTGGCCTGTTATTACGTGTCTTTCCCAAATCTTATCAAAAATCGATTTTCCAGCCATACTAACTTCTCCATATGTAATACAAAATTCCAATTTCCACTATTATTCCGCCAAACCAAGCCAGCCAAAAATACCATTTCCTGGTCTTGTGATGAAAGAGGCGACCGCCTAATAAAGCGCCCAAACCTCCGGCTACTAAAGCTGACAAGAGCAAAGTCTTCTCTGGAATGCGGTAGTGATTTTTCTTAGCCTTTCGCTTATCCCAGCCATAAAGCAGGAAAACGACAAGGTTCCATAGCAGGCAAATACCTGTTAATATCCATTTCATAAGTTATTGATAATGGCCTCCGTCATTTGAGCTGTCCCTGCCTGACCACCCAGATCTCGGGTTAAAATACCCTGAGCCAAAGTCTTCTCAACCGCTGCTTCAATCGCTTCTGCAGCTTCTAGCTCTGCAAAACTATCCCGCAGCATCATGGCCACAGAAAGGATCATACTGATAGGGTTGGCAATGCCCTGCCCCGCAATATCTGGAGCCGAACCATGGATTGGCTCATAAAGACTTGGTCCAGCTGCCGAATGACTGGCCGATGGCATAACTCCCAACGTACCTGATAAGACACTGGACTCGTCGGATAGAATATCTCCGAAGAGATTTTCTGTTACTACAACATCAAACTTAGCAGGATTGGTAATCATGAGCATAGCAGCGCTGTCCACCAGCTGGTGCTCCAAGGTCACATCTGGATAATCCTTGGCCACCTCATCTGCTACTCTGCGCCAGAGTTTGGAGGTCGCTAGCACATTTTGCTTATCAATACTGGTCACGCGCTTTCTGCGACCACGCGCAATATCAAATGCCTTACGGACAATTCGCTCCACCTCTTCATAGCTGTAGTTGTTGATATCACGCGCGGTTCTGTCCTCCAAAATATGCTCACCAAAGTAAATCCCACCAGTCAGCTCACGCACGACCACGAAGTCCACGCCAGCAATTCTTTCAGCTTTCAAAGGCGATAAATGCTTCAGAGCATCGAAAATCTTAACTGGGCGGATATTGGCATAGAGCTCAAGTTCCTTGCGCAGAGCGAGCAATCCTTGCTCAGGACGAACTGGAGCATTATCATACTGGGGACTGCCGATAGCTGCTAGGAGAATAGCATCCGCCTCCTTAGCCGCTTTTAGAGTTGACTGAGGCAGAGGATGACCTTCCGCATCAATACCAGCACCCCCAAAAGCCTTCTCCGTGATATGATAAGTAAAGCCGAACTTGTCCGCAACAGCAGCCAGCACTTGGAGACCAGCCTCCATGATTTCTGGGCCGATCCCGTCACCCGCCAGAGCTACAATTTCTTTTGTCATAGTCGCTTCCTTCTAATTATTTGCAGGCAGATCGTGGTAGGATACCTGACGGCCGATTTCACCTGCATTTTCCTTTTGCACAAAGGTATTGGCATGGATATAGGCAATCGCGCTGGCCTTAAGAACATCAAAGTCAATACCAGAGGAGTTGAAAATCGTATCTGTATCCGTATTTTCAACAGCTACTAAAACACGCGCCTGAGAGTCAATTCCGTCCGTCACGGCCTCAATGTTATAGGCCAAAAGTTGAACAGACTGGTTAAAGAATTGGTCAATAGCATTAAAGATAGCTTCGACACTTCCCTTGCCTTCTGCCACACAGCTGACCGTCTCTCCGTCGCCATTAACCAGCTGCACATCTGCTGTGATGGTATGATCGTCATTGGTCGTCAGCTGCAGATCATTAAAGTGGAAGCCTTCTGGATTTTCAACTGTCGTTCCAGCAATCAGAGCCCGAATGTCAGCGTCCGTGACTTCATTTTTCTTATCAGCCAAGACCTTAAACTTAGCAAAGAGCTCATTAATTTCAGATTCTTCAAAGTCCAGAGACAGTTCTTTGAGCTTTTCAACAAAGGCGTGGCGACCAGACAGCTTGCCGAGCGGCAGTGAATTGCTCTTGACTCCAACTAGCTCTGGTGTGATAATTTCATAGGTCAGTGGATTCTTAAGAACACCATCCTGATGGATACCAGACTCATGAGAGAAGGCATTGCCACCAACGACTGCCTTATTCTTAGGCACTGGAATACCTGAGAAGCGGGACACCAACTCAGAAGTGTTGATGGTTTCATTAAGTACAATGTCTGTCTCAACTTGGTAATAATCCTTGCGAATTTCCAAAGCAACTGCTACTTCTTCCAGAGCAGCATTACCAGCACGCTCACCAATACCATTAATAGTGCCTTCCACCCGTCTAGCTCCGTATTTGACCGCAGACAGGCTGTTGGCTACTGCCATTCCCAAATCATCATGACAGTGAGAACTATAGATAATCTCACGATCTGTTTGGACATTGTCAATCAGATGCTTGAAAATATTGCCAAATTCCTCTGGTGTGGTAAAGCCTACTGTGTCAGGAATGTTAATGTAGCTAGCCCCCGCATCAACTGCTGTCTGGACAACTTGAAGCAGAAAATCCAGCTCTGTCCGTGTTGCGTCCTCAGGTGAAAACTCGACAATCTCAAACTTGGAGCGAGCATAGGAAACGTGCTCCTTAATGGCTTCTAAAATCTCTTCCTTGGACTTTTTCAGCTTGAACTCTCTGTGGATGGGACTGGTCGCAATAAAGACGTGGATCTGCGGATGTTTGGCATCTTTGAGTGCCTCGTAGCAAGCATCAATGTCAGATTTAACCGAACGCGCCAGACCCGTGACGGAAGCTTTAGTGATGACTTTAGCAATCTCTTGCACTGCCGCAAATGAATCTGGACTAGCAGCTGGGAAACCAGCTTCAATAGCAGAAATTCCCCATTTTTCTAGTTGTTTAGCAATGGCAACCTTTTCCTTAATAGAGAAATTCACTCCCGGTGTCTGCTCACCGTCCCGAAGGCTGGTATCAAGAAACTCAACTTTTTGCATAGACTTTCCTCTTTCTTTATCGTTTAAAATAGCTATAAAAATCAATGATAGATACAACTATGAAATGAACTTTTAGTTCGCTTTTCTCAGTATATCCTAGCAAAGATTTTCGTGAAGAATAAAATAAAAAACATCTCGCTGGAAGCCAAGCGAGATGTTGATTTACTCCCGCTTGGTAAGCCAAACAGGACTAATGCTTTCGCACTAGCCCGAGTAACGCAACAACAAAGCAAAGTTTGAAAATTGAGTTGACTTCATGTTTGACTGACTCCTTTTGAAATGTTATTGATTAGTATTTTAGCACAGTATCATTCAGCTGTCAACAGATAATTCGATATTTTCTGAAAATTTTTAATATGCTGGATTATTTTGTGGCCTTATTACTATAAATGCGAGAAAGAAAAAGGAGCAGGCCAGCTCCTCCTTCTTCTAGTATTATATTGATTATAAAATTAAACTTTACATTCTTACCCATTAGAAGGGAATCATACGCGGCAAATCTGCCAGCCTTATACCATTTCTGATCCCCATGCTTTCCAAATCAACTTTTCCATCTTTGATTTCTATATTACTTTTCTTTTTCTAATACTTTCAAATATTTAGATTTTTTAAATTGCCCAGACAGGAGCAAAAGCAAGAAACAATACCATATGACAATCGTAAAAAATAAAAGTAGGAAACTACCAAATAGAAGATAAAGCCAAGAAAAAATAGCAGAAATCAAGGCAAAGAGGAAAATGAGAGCATAGGTTTTTAGACTGTTAGATTTTTGGGTGGCAAAATAGTCTATGGGCATCTCATAAGGTACTACTTCAACTACTGATTTCTCCCTTCTATTTTTAAATTGGTAAAGAGCCAGTAAAAGCATGAAGACGAAGGAAAAAAGTAAAGGGAACAAACCTCGTACAGTCAGCTTCTCCGTTAATACATATAGGCCATAAGAAAAACCAGCACTTGGTAGAAAAATCATTGGAAAAGGCACACTTTTCCCTACAAAAAGCTCATTTCGCTTAATATCATAAAACACAGTCCTTTTGACATTCCCTTGATCTGCTCCAAATTCGATAAAATCAGACAACTTCCTAGTAACTGCCAATGCTGACTTGGGTTCTTCATGCACTTCATCTTCAATGACCTCCAACTGACCAAAAGCGTTCAGTCTCCACGAATCTTCCTTAGGCAGATGTGGTATTTTCCCTTCAAGATGTTCTTGAATAAATTGCTGGAATTGACGGTTCTTCCGCTTACTTCCAATTAACTTCAGCGTTACTTTTTGACTGCTGCCATTTTGGGTCAACGCTTCCCCTACAATAAATAGAGGCCATTCATAACTGCCACGATAAGCGTGTCTATTTTTTCCGAAGTAAAATGTAACTGAAGAAAGTGGAAAGCGATAGCATTTGAAATTTCGGAAAACAAGCAAGTATTGACCATCAAGCTGGATTTTTCCCATAAAAGCAAAGGCCATCCAACCTACTGTGAGCAATAAAGAAACTGCTACTAAGAAATAGAAAAGATTTGCTGACCGATTGTCTTCTAGAAGGATATTAAAAAAACTGGTCACCACCATTAAACTAAATAGACTAAGCAATCCTAGTGCTGATCTTTTATAAATAACAATCGATGGTTTTTTTATCAATTCTTTTCCCCCTCTAATTCTTCTTTAAATACTACTTTCAGCTGTTTAATAGCCTGTCCGCGCTTTAAATGATTTAATTCTATTAAGGTGAATATTAAGGAGTTCATCATACAAAAGAAAAACAAAAACAGAAGATCTCCTCCCCAAGAATAAAGTCCTAGACAGACGACAGAAGCAATACAAACAAAAGCAAATCCTTCTATAACGAGTTGATTCGTTCTAGAAGCAAAAGAATAAAAATCACTTTTTTGATAATAATATTTATCAACCCGATAAAGTCTCTTGTTTTCAAAAGATTTTTTCCGAAAGAATTTACTTATGATAAACGAAATAATAATTGATAAAATAACTGATATTATTTTTAAAACACTAGACTGAATAAAGGCAATATCTGTTAATTGCCTCAAAGCAGGGACAACTAAAACAATCCCCACCGATATCCAAATAGATTGGCTATTACTGTTATAACTGTCTATGGCATATAACTGTGAAGTTTTGCAATCGTAAAACAAGAATTGCGGTTTTCTATATTCACCTAGCGGTATTAAGTTTCGTACTAAATCATGTTGATTAGTCATCCAAACACACTCCCTAATCGTTGTTTCTATTTTTCGTGTAAAAATCATTAACCTTGCCATACCATTATAAATGATAATAGTCTCAACAAAGGAAGCGTAGGCAAAAATCGCTAGTACTCTAATATCTCCCCAGAGATAAAAAGCAATTGCAGACAAAATATAACACATTCCTCCACCTAGGAGCAAGCAGAATATCAACTGCCTTGCTTTTACAAACCACTTTGTAAAATCATAACTGTCAAATTTAGTAATATCAACAGCGTAAAAAGTAGCTTCTTTCATTTGTAAGTTTTGCAGTTTGTAAGCGTAATAGCTCATGACGCATTGACAGAGTAACAATGGAATCAATTTTAAAAAAACATTTTGTAGGGTGAAAAGTCCACTGATAAATACTAAAATAGATACCCAATCACGTAACTATTGGCAAGAGCTAATTGGCTCAACGAGCGATAGGAGGCCTTTTCATCTATGGCTAACAAGGATTTGGTCTTTTTATCATAAAAGAATATTTGCCCTTTCTGGTACTATCCTAATTGTACAAGTATATCTTTATTTTTTAAAATCATCTAACAACACGCCTTAATATTTTCCCTGAACCTGAGCTAGTATGGTAAATTTAGACACATTAGTTATACTCCTCTTCTAATTGTTTGATAATTTTTCGGCGTTGTAAAGGAGAACTATCCCAAACCATAAGAAGTGTTACGCTGAGTGAAAACATAGAAATAATAAGAGGCCTAATATTTCCAGAAATAAGGTAGTCAAAAGAAAGGAATATAATTGTGCTAGTCATAATCCCTATAATGATTGGCTGTCCTATTCTTTGAGGTTTTCCTTTTTCCAATAACTCTCTAACTTGATAGGCAGTCGGTTGATAAGGAGATAAGTTCCCCTCGCGCCATAGTAATCTCACACCTATGATAGAAGCGATAGAGGCTGTCATACAGCAGATGAATAAGATAATCCAACGAAAACCAGCACTTGTTTCTCCTAGTAATAAACTAATAACAGAAATTATCCCTCCCAACACTGTTCCTGTTACAGGAGCAAATAAAAGTATACCATTGGAATTTTTCTTAATATCGGATGTATAGAATTGATAATTCTCACTGTCTATATAAATAGCACGATCAGCTAACCAGCCCATGTTGATATATTTTGCCATTTAAGATGTTCCTTTCAATAACAGGAAGTTCCTTCCACTTTAATAAAAGAGATGATAATTTATGATGACATTATTTTCTTCATCAACCAAAGACACTTCCCAACGTTTTGCCAAAACCTGAGACAGCATCACCCACTTTGTCCACAGCATCTGATACAGCATTTACAGCCTTTTTACCTACATCAATAACATCATCTTTATAATTATCATAAATATAATCAAACGCCATTGTCGCTAACACTCCAACACAAAAAACTATTGGCCATCCAACCTACTGTGAGCAATAAAGAAACTGATACTAAGAAATAGAAAAGACTTGCTGACCGATTTTCTTCTAGAAAGATATTAAAAAAACTGATCACCACCATTAAACTAAATAGACTAAGTAATCCTAGTGCTGATCTTTTATAGATAACAATCGATGGCTTTTTTATCAATTCGCATCCTCCTCTACTCAGCATTTTACTCATTAAAGTCCTCCAAGAGTTGCATCACCTCTAATAATTCAACCTTGAATCGAAAAGACCTATAACGTTTTTTGAGTAAAAAACTTATTAAATTCTGTCTGGTTTAGTATAACCTATTTACTCTTTCCCTATGGTTTCAGAGTATTTTACTTTCAAATTCCCCATATTCTCTCTGGAATAGCGCTGACTTCCCTCTTTAAACCAGATATCCAGAAAATAAGTGTAGAGAATTTGATCAGATTTTTCTGCCAACCAAGCCTGATCAATATCGTAATCCTTCAGATAGTCCAAAATCTCCTCTTTTGACACTAGACTCTTACGCGGGGGCTCTCCCCCTCCAAGAGAGCGATAAATTTCATCTGCTGTCCTGACATAGCCCCTATTTTTAGATTCATTAATAAAAGCTTGAACAGTAAAATCCGAAACGTTGGAGAAAGCAATGGAAACATTTTGTTTAACGAAACCCTCCTCATAGACATAGTCAATATTGAGATAAGTTTCTCCTGATAACTTTTTACTATACAAAACAGCAAGCAAACCATCGGAATTGATATATAGCTGCAAATCTTCATCATCTGCCAAACTAGGTTTAGCTCGGCGATAGTATATCCAGGCCGGCTCACCTACATAAGCCGTATTACTTTCTATAATCCTACTCATGACTGGCAAACCAAGAATATTTTTGTAATGAACGCTCGCATAATAGATTTCATCAATTGGATTTTTTAGTGAGTCATAGTCTCGATATCTTAGAAAACCAAAGACACAGAGACCTGCTACAAGGAGGGCGAAGAGACTTAGGATAATTTTTTTCATATTAATTTACTCCTTTTGTGATCAAATTATTGTATCTCCAAGTGCCATAAGGGCCGGAATAAGCATCTTTCTCTCATCCTATCCTCCTCTCACTCCTCTTCCTTAAAAATCACTTTCCCCTGCTCATACTTACGCACAGCTAACAGCCAGCGGATGGGATTATTTTGGAATAAGAGTAAGTAAGAAACAGCAGGAAAGAGGCCTATCAATAATGAAAATAAAATTTGTGCGTCAAACTTCTCCTGCTTTATAAATGAATTTATAATATTTAGTATGGTAGCAATTCCTATAAATGCTAAAAATAGAATGGCTAACTGTATTATTAGAAAAACTATCATTTTCCCAAATGTTGCTTTTTTCTTACTAAAATTTTCCCAAATCAGATTTGAATCAACGGCTTTCGCGAACTGTTGAGAACTTGCCCCCCGAACCTGCTTCACTCCTTTATATAAGGCGACCTCCATCATCCATATAAAACCAAAGCAGACAAAGAACTGGGCAGCGATATAGGGCGGAACCATCCAGCTGCTGTATCGAAAACTGGAAAAAGCTGGTATAGCTACCATTCCCCCTATCAAACCCAAGAAAATGAAAACCAACATCAAAGGAATAATAGCCTTATTGGTCTTCCTGGCCCCTTCCGTATTTAATAATACACTCTTATCGGCTACCAGAGCCTCTTTTGTTCGCGTGTTATAGTAAACGGCCTTATCATCGCTCTGTCCAATAAAAATTATTTTTCTCATTTAAAATCACCACAGTTCCCACCAATTGCTATGATCAAAATCCTATTTTTCATTATTTTCTTCTTCTATTTTTATTATATATTGACAGTTTTCACTATAGCTTAGATCACCTGCTAACAGCGTAGACATTAGTAATATAAGACAATGAAATATCAGAAAGACTAACGTCCCCCAATTTAAAATGAAAAAGCTAAACAAAAAGATTAGGAAGTTAAGAATCAGAACGCTCTTAAACTGCTTTTTCATCCAAGGAGCCAATTTAGTTAATCTTATTTTTCCCTTCTCTTTTTTGTAAAGACTAAAATCAAATTTTTTTGCTAAAGACCGAGATGATAAAAAATGGATTAGATTTGCAAGTACGACTGCTAGTATAAAAGCAAGAAACCAATAAATCCATCTTTCAGTAAATGAGAAGCGAGGTAAATTAAGGTATGCATATAAGCTGTCACTAGTTCGCATCCGCCCTGCCCATACTGAAACAGCTAAAAATATCGGTGCTGGAATTAGAAGGGTCTCTAACCAATGTTTTTTACGCATTCGGATTTCCCAAAACTGTGCTTCTGTCAATCGATAAAGCGTTCGATTGCTAAACCAATTCAGATAAGGGAAAAAATAACCCCACAATGTCGGTAGCTTATCCAATAGAAAGTATTCCTTACCATCCTCCAATAATATATAACGAAAATTTACATGATACGCTCGCATAATTAGCTCCTCAAAAGTTTTTTATACCGCTCCCTTAGCCATTTTTTATTCTTATCCAATAATTACTTATCGGTCGCATGAAAAACATATTCCCTATAAATAACCAAAATGTCAAAAATATTAACAATCCAATATGACCAATATAATTATCCATTATGTTCGTTAAAAAAGCAGCAATAATCATTACTGTAAACAACACCGACATAATATACGCAAAAATACTAAAAAGTAATTCTTTAACAAAGCGAGGATAAACGTATATCTTATGATAGCCCCTATTTTTTAATCCACTAGGGACTTCATAAGCCACTGTAAGCCATAAACGCAAACCAAAAACCAATAATACAATTAGAATAGCCAAAAAATTGCTAATTCTACTTGAATCAAATTTCAAAAATTGATTGATATCAAATACTCTCGATAGAAGCATGGCACCTACGCCAGTTCCTAAGCTATAGCCAAGACCATGTTTTTCAAAAGCCTCTTTTAACCGAACAGTCTTCTCCTCTGATTGGGACAATAACTCATATTCTTCCTTACTCATCTCATAACATCTATGAGGCACAAAGTAAATCAACAGAGGTAAGAAATAGACAATCAAAAAAGGGCGTTCTACATCCAGAAGATAATAGTTATCCTCTGTTTTTAGTATGCGATATCGAAGATTTCTTTTAGCCAAGAGCTTCATTTCAGCCTTTTTAAACATTTATGTCCTACCTTTTTAATAACTTACTAATCATGCTTCGTCTTTATCTTCGTACATACTGAACCAAGCGGAACATCATGAAGGTAAATAGAATTCCTGCAACGATCCAAATGGTTCGTAAGGCATAAAATTGGAGCAGATAAGTCGAAATAATGGCTCCGATGACAAAGCTTCCTAACAAAGCAACAAAGAAAATGCCCTCTTTCAAGTATGGTTTTTCCTGAGTTCGCACAAAATTTCCAAAAGCCACCATCGTTTTCTTGATATTTCCTGTCATAAAGGAATTATTGTAGACTATACCATCTACTTCGCCAAAAGCTGTCGCAACGACTCCCATACAGAAAGCAATCGGAGGAACGATCAGCATATTAGGCACGGTACTTGGCATAAAACCTACCAGAGTACAGATGATCACCATTGGTGAAATGCTACTTACTCGCCATATTGACTGCTCAAAAAAGGGGCGGAAAACTGTTATCAGAAAAATCCCCAGCATAAAGGCTAGCATAGTAGCTAGTTTGACTTCAATCTCTCCAGTCTTATGATGAATCAGCTCAACGGACAAAAAGACGACGTTTCCTGTCTGGCCCGCAACCAATGTACCCCCGCGCTCCATGAAAGTGTAAGCATCCACGAAACCTGCGCAAAAGGTCAGCAAACAGGCAAAAAACTTTGATCGAGAATGGAATTCCCTTTTGACGAACTTTCTCATAATTTACCCAAAAA
Organism: uncultured Streptococcus sp.; assembly: GCF_938020365.1. GTDB lineage: Bacteria > Bacillota > Bacilli > Lactobacillales > Streptococcaceae > Streptococcus. The sequence goes on from NZ_CALIIB010000113.1 coordinate 12,329, forward strand.
GTCCAGTGTAACACCAGACTTCCTTTCTATCCTTCTCTAGCTTCCTCCAAAATCTTTTCAATCTTGGTGGTAATCAAATCAATCGCAACTTTATTAGAAGCGCCCTCTGGAATGATGACATCCGCATAGCGCTTGGTTGGCTCTATAAACTGATGGTACATAGGCTTGACGACACCCAGATACTGCTCAATGACACTATCCAAACTGCGTCCGCGCTCTTCCATGTCTCGCTTAATCCGACGAATAATCCGCACATCATCATCAGTATCGACGAAAATCTTGATGTCCATCAAATCGCGGAGGCGTTGATCTTCCAAGACCAAAATTCCCTCTACAATGAAGACATCCTGCGGTTCCTGACGATAGGTTTTATTGCTGCGCGTGTGCTCCGTATAATCATAGGTCGGGATGTCCACTGGACGGCCAGCCAAAAGCTCCTTGATCTGCTCAATCATGAGGTCTGTATCAAAAGCAAAAGGATGGTCATAGTTGGTCTTAACCCGCTCCTCAAAAGTCAAATGAGACTGATCCTTGTAGTATGAATCATGCTCAATCATGGAAATCTTTTCATTAGGAAAATGATCCAAAATAGCCCGAGATACACTGGTTTTTCCCCCACCAGATCCACCTGTAACACCGATAATAATAGGTCTGTTTTGCATTGTTTTCTCCATTACTTGTTATCTTATCTATTTTACCTTAATTCATGATATAATGAAAGGGTGAATCAAGAAAAATTCAGGAAAATCATTTTAAAGGAGAAAATATGTTACAACTCGGAATCATCGGTACGGGATCCATTTCCCATGAGTTTATCAAGGCAGCCCAACTGAGTGGTGAGTATCAGTTAACAGCTGTTTACTCGCGCACCTTGAGTTCCGCGGAGCGTTTTGCGCGAGATTATCAAAACGTCGCACTCTACACCGATACGATTGAATTCTTATCTGCAGACCTAGATGTAGTTTATATCGCCAGTCCCAATAGCCTCCACTTCAGCCATGCCAAGGTAGCCATTTTGGCTCGAAAACATGTCATCGTTGAAAAGCCGGCTGTATCAAGGCCTGAAGAATGGCAAGAATTGGTTAAGCTGGCGGCTGAACATCAGGTTTATATCTTTGAAGCAGCCAGAAACTACCACGAAGCAGCTTTTACAGTCATTCGTGACTTCCTAAAAGACAAGAAAATCTGGGGAGCTAATTTCACCTATGCTAAATATTCCTCAAAGATGGAAGCCCTGCTGAGTGGACAGGAACCAAATGTTTTTTCTGCTAAATTCTCAGGCGGTGCTCTAATGGATTTGGGAGTTTATACGCTTTATGCAGCTGTCCGACTGTTTGGTGCCCCACAAAGCGTCCGCTATACAGCTCAACAACTGCCAAATAGCGTTGATCTTAACGGTTCAGGCAGTCTGATTTATCCTGATTTTCAGGTTCGTATTCAAGCTGGAAAAAATATCCATAGCCAGCTACCAGCTGAAATCTATACGGACCAAGGCACTCTGACCTTAGATGGTATCGAGTTTATCCGCTCTGCCATTTTCCAAAAGCTGAATGGAGAGTCGGAAAGTCTAGCCATTCACCAAGCAGAGCACCAAATGCTGGAAGAGGCTCAGGCTTTTGCTCGTGTCCTTAAAGGTGGCCAGGAAGAGCTTTATAGCAACTATCTGCAGGCTGCTACTGCTGTGCATGAGTGTCTGTTTGCCATGAGAAAAGATGCTGGCATTAGATTTGAGGTTGACCATGATTAAAGAAACATTCCCAACAGTCTGGCAGGAACAGCTAAATCAGCTCGGTTTTGCTGAACTGACTGCCATCCAAGAAAAAATATTCCAGCCTATTTCTCAGGGAGAAACGGTGCTAGGCATCAGTCCGACCGGCACGGGCAAGACATTGGCTTATCTCTTTCCTAGCTTATTGAGATTGAAGCCTAAAAAAGCGCAGCAGCTTTTGATTTTAGCTCCAAATACAGAGCTGGCGGGACAGATTTTTGATGTTTGTAAATCTTGGGCGGAGCCTTTGGGCTTGAGCAGCCAACTCCTCCTCTCTGGTAATAGCCAGAAAAGGCAGATTGAGCGCCTCAAGAAAGGTCCTGAGATACTGATTGGTACACCTGGTCGGATTTTTGAGCTCATCAATCTCAAGAAAATCAAGATGATGAATGTTGATACTATTATCCTAGATGAATTTGACCAGCTTCTCAGTGATTCCCAGTATGCGTTTGTTGATAAGATTCTGCATTATGCGCCGCGTGACCACCAGCTGATTTACATGAGTGCTACTGCTAAGTTCGACCAAGATAAGATTGCTGAAAATACCCTACGCATCAGCATTGACGACCAGACTTTGGACAATATCCAGCACTTCTATATGCAGGTGGAAAAGCGTGACAAGGTCGAACTCTTGCGCAAGCTATCCAATGTAGAAGAATTTCGTGGACTAGTTTTTTTCAACAGCTTGTCAGATTTGGGCAGCGCCGAAGAAAAGCTTCAGTACCGAGGAGCTAGTGCGGTCTCTCTAGCCAGCGATGTCAATGTAAAATTCCGCAAGGTCATTCTTGAGAAATTTAAAGATTACGATATCACACTCTTGCTGGCGACTGACATAGTTGCACGTGGCATTGATATTGATTCTCTAGAGTGCGTGGTCAACTACGAAGTGCCGCGCGATTTGGAAACCTACACCCACCGTTCTGGCCGAACAGGTCGCATGGGCAAGGAAGGCTATGTCATCACCCTCATCAGCCACCCAGAAGAATTAAAAGCTCTCAAAAAATATGCCTCTGTTCGAGAAATTATCTTGAAAAAACAAGAACTGTATGTGTGTCCTTAAGCGAGAATTACGGTCATCAATATTTTTATTTGATGGTAGCAAAGCAAAAAGCATTGGAAACTTAATATTCCCAATGCTTTTTTCAATTTCTACTGTAATAAATCTGATGTGGTTGAAGCTGATTTTCTAGTAGTTCATCAACTGTCACCAGAGTATAGCCGTTGTTCTTCAGATAGTCAAGAACGCTTGGCAGAGCATCGATGGACGTCTGATGGATATCGTGCATCAGGATAATAGATCCCGGCTGGGTCTTCACAATCTCCTGCATAATAGCCTTTGTATTACGGGTTTTCCAGTCGAGACTGTCCACGCTCCACATGATAAAGGACTGATCGACAGCATTTTGAACCGTAGAGTTGATGGCTCCGTAAGGCGGTCTTGTGATCATAGGTCGGATACCAGTCGCCTTATAAATGGCTTCCTGAGTGTCTAAGATTTCCTTTTTGGATTGATTCAGAGGTAACTTGGTCAAATCCGGATGGCTCCATGTATGGATTCCGAGCTGATGGCCTTCATCAAGGACACGTTTAGCCAGTTCTGGATTGGCAGCAACATTTTGTCCCACCATAAAGAAAGTCGCTTTAGCATTGTAGCGTTTCAGAATTTCCAAGGCCTGAGGAGTCGTTTTACTGTCGGGACCGTCATCAAAGGTCAGGGCAACCATTTTCTCATGCCGCTTGGTTTCATACTGCTGGTAAGCTTCCAAATCAGCTCCCTGCAAATATTCTGGACGGATTAGATCATAAAAACTAGACAGAGGCACTGTCACGCTCGATACACCGTTGATTTCTTTGGGCAGACGAATGGAAAATAAACTATCCTCGTAATGAAAATTCCACTGGCTCAACTCTATTTCTTGGAGGGCATTTAAAGCTGCTGTTTGCTGACTTTCCTCCACCTGTCTAAAGGTCAGCTGACTGGTCAACTCCTTCAGGAAAATTTCCTTGGCAGCTTCTGGATTTTGAAACAGCTTGTCCAAAGTGACCGCTGCGCCTTCCTGATTGATATAAGTCGAGGCTACTTCTCTTGCTTCTTCAGACTTGATGTCTCTTTTTGAGATGCTGTAATCTTTTCGCTGAATGACTACTTCCTTGGTATTGGCCAGACTAGTAGACTTCTCCTCCGTATAGTAAAAGGTCAAAGCCGTCAAGTTTTCCTTCTGCTTCTTGTCATCTGAAATGCTCTGACCGTCCTGCAACATTTTATCTTTGACACTTTGAAGAGGCTGCCCATTCATCAGAGGATAAAAAGCTGCCACGTAATGGGTGCCAATCCTACCAGACTGCTTTTCGGCATTGTCAGCATGTTTTTGCTCTTCCTTGGCAATCACTTCTGTAACCTTTTTCTGGAACTCCTGCTCCTGAAACATTTCATAGATTCGCAGTCCGCCAAAAATAAGAGATCCTAAGAGAAGCAGATTCAGAAGACTGAGAATCAGTCTGTATTTTCGTCTACGCTTCCTTCTATGTTGTCTTTTCATCTATTATCCCCTAAGCTATTGTCATAAAATGATTCTAATGTTAAAAAACTTGTATCTTACAAGTGATAAAATACAAGTTTAATTATTTTTAAAGACTTTTTTCTCGAATCACTTCGACCTTGTAGCCATCAGGATCTTTGATGAAATAATAATTCGGTGGGTTTCCAGGCAGCCCTTTTGGCTCAGTCACTTCATAGCCCTTAGCAGCATGTTCAGCGTGCAAGCCTTCCAAATCAGGCGTGCTAAGAGCGATATGGGCAAAGCCATCACCGATTACATAAGGTCCATGGTCGTAATTATAAGTCAATTCAAGCTCATAATCATCGCCATCCAAACCAAGATAAACAATGGTAAAAGCATGCTCTGGAAAGTCCTTGCGGCGCAATTCCTTAAAACCAAACGCGTCTTCATAAAAGGCAATCGAAGCCTCTAAATTTTCCACTCGTAAACAAGTGTGCAACATTTTTGATGTCATGGTTGTACCTCTCTCATTTCTTTCTTTTATTATACCGCAAAAGCAGTCAAATTTGAAATAATATGAAAAGTTTTTCAGCTTTTGCTAATTCGTTTTCTAATATCTGACCTAAGGGGAACTTTGATTTCAAAGATGGTTCCACGCGGTTTGTTGTCTTTGACTGTGATGGTTCCTTTTAAGGCGTCTACGATTTGTTTCGCCAAGGATAGTCCTAGTCCAAATCCACCTTTTTGACGAGTCCGAGCCTTGTCCACCCGATAAAAACGATCGAAGACCTTTTTCTTATCATCGCCCGCAATCCCTGGACCATTGTCAGAGATCCGCAAGGTCAAGCTCCGATCATTGGCGGAAGCCACGAAATAGATCTCTCCATCTTCCTCTGTGTATTTGATGGCATTATCAAAAAGGATGGTCATAACCTGCTTAAGCAAGACCTTGTCTGTCGTGATTGATTTTGAAACTAGATTTTTGAAATCAAAGACCTTGTCGCTCTCCTCTGCAATAATAGCATAGTTAGAGAAAGCTGTCGTGAAGAAGTCTGGGGTGACTTCACCGTATTCTGGCTTGATACCGTCATCGCGCCGAGCTAGGTTGAGTAAATTGGTCGTCAACAGGCGCATATTTCGCACTTCCTCTAAACTAGATGCGATGCTCTCACTAGACTCCATAATCGTGGCTTCAGGCTTGCGAAAGAGAGATTCCAGACGATTTTGCAGCACAGCCAAAGGAGTCCGCAATTCGTGGCTAGCATTTTCAACAAAGGATTTCTGCTTCTGCATGCTGTCCAAGAGAGGCTTGACACTCATCCGAGCCAGATAGATACTAGCAATCAAGGAAATCCCCCAAAAACTAATCATGACAATGGCAATCAGCTTTTCATGCTTTTCGCTAGTCTGCTCCAGCTGGCTGATACTGGTCATGACAACTGCGTATTTGACATTTTCAATTTCATCATCTGGATCAATGTCGAACATATAGGCCCGATAACTCTCGACCTGTCCATAGCTATTGGTCAGCTGAATTTGCTTGATTTGATTAAGAAATCGTTTATTAAATTTAATCGCATCAAAGTTCAAAAAGCTATTTTTTGCAGATACATTCTGATAATCATCATTCAAAAGAATGGCTGAGGTATTGGCACTGACATTAACCCTGCCCGGTTCCTCAATCTTGATATCATGAGCTTGCACAGACTCTGAATCTTTGTGCTCTGAATCCTTGTTCTCTGGCTCTTGGTATTGCCGCCCCGTCGTCCGATAGGCTAGATTGGCTACCCAGGCGGGATTTTGACTGAGACTTTTGAGATTATCGTCAACGGTCGTGTAAAGGCTGGAGCGCATGACTTGGATAATAATGAGCGTCATGGCCGAGAAAATCAGGGTGAATACACCAAAATAGCGAATGAAATAAGAAAAATCATCCGCATATAAGGCTTTTTTGAGTTTATTCAGCATTCTTTAAAATGTAACCGACACTGCGAAGGGTTTGAAGATTATTCGCAAAAGCCGTTCCTTTCAATTTTTTCCGAATCTTAGATACATAGACTTCCACCACAGAAATTGTCGTATCGCTGTCAAAGCCCCATAAACGATCGAAGATCTGAGTCTTGGGCAAAATGACATTTTGATTCTGAAGGAAGTATACCAACAAATCAAACTCTTTACCCAGTAGCTCAACTTCCTTTCCATCTACCAAGGTCGAATTGGTCGAAAGATTGACTGTCACATCGCCATAGGACAGGGTATTTTCATTAAACTTACCAGAGCGTTTGAGCAAGGCCTGAATCCGCATTTTAAGCTCTTCTAGATAAAAAGGCTTAGTCAGGTAATCATCAGCACCGAGTTCAAAACCATGGCCTTTATCATCGATACTTTCCTTGGCAGTCATGATGAGGACAGGAGTGGTTACCCCTTTTTCACGCAATTCTTTAAGCACTTGGAAGCCATCTTTTTCAGGAAGCATCAAGTCCAGCAAAATCAGGTCATACACGCCACTTTCTGCCTCGTATAAGCCTTCTTCGCCGTCAAAGACCTGCATAACATCTGCAAAATCATCTAAAAAATCAAATACTGAATTTGACAGACCGAGGTCATCCTCCACTAATAGAATCTTAATCATCCTGTTCCTCCCTTTCTAGAAAAAGCTTATGCTGTGTAGTTTAAATTGAGACATGGTAAACACTTCTCATTCTATCTTCACTTATCTTTTTCTATTATATCATGACTTGTCGAAAATGCTTTAAGAATTTGTTGTTTTCGACTTATTTTCGCTATTCTTATCATCTTTTGTTGTGCCGTCAGCGTTTGATGGCTTCTTTTTTGATTGATTTCCTTCTTGCGGTCCCCCTGGTTGACCGTTTCCTTGTGGCGGCTGACCTCCACCTCCCGGACCGCCTTGGCCATCTTGACCGTTTTGTCCCCCCATCTGTGGTGGCATGCCATTTTCATTTCCCTGCCCCTGACCTTGAGGAGCTTGACCACCTTGACCTGGCATCCTGCCATCTTGCTTGTTTTGCTGAGGCACAGTGGCTTGCACTGAGCTTTGTTGCGAGCTTTTCTGTGTCAAGGCACCAATTCCATAGCCACCAATTGCTCCGACAGCTAAGGAGCCACTAGCTACTGCTGTCATCCACCATTTGGTACTCTTTTTAACTACAATCATTTTTTCCATATCCATTAAAGTTTTCCTCTTTCTAAATTTTGTATTTCATGGATTTTAACACTATGAAGCAATATAAAGTTTGATTACACAAGTTCACATCTTTTCACGTGCTAGAGTTATTATAGGGAGTTTTGCTTAAACGGGACTGAATTTTTTCTTAAAGAAGGCTGAAATTATGGGATTCTAAACAACAAAAAAGACCAGACTTTATAATCTGATCTTTTCATTTATCTAGACTGATGCTTTGATAGCTTTCTCAACTGCTGCTTTTTCACGGGCAATCAAGTCAACACGCGCTGCGATTTCCTTGATTCCCATGCTGATGTTACGGCTGATAGCCATATCGTCCAGCTGCGGCTCAAAGAAGGCCTTGTATTCTTCTAGTCTTTCTTCTGTCTTGAAGGCATTAGCTGGATAAATGACGAATTTGTCGAAGCTCATGTCGCCACCCAGAGCAGCCTTAATCCAATCCCAATTCTCACGCGCCCAAGTCCAAGCAGTGGCTTGAGTAAATTGATGATTCAAGAGAGGGAAATACCAGCTCATTGCCAAATCTTGTGGTTTTACGATATCCTTGTTCTTCAAAGATTCCAAGATACGAGCAAGTGTTTCTGCGTCCTTAGTGTAAGCCAAAGCAGATGCCAATTGGCGTTTGAAGCTACCGTCAACTGTTGAAACATAATCATTCAAGTATTGGTCGGCCAATTCTTTGCTCTCATAATGCTTGATTTGGTTGATGAGAATATGCAAGCGAATAGCTGCAGGCAATTTCTCCAAGTCTTCTTGATGAGCAGCAAAAATACGACTTGCTTCTTGACTTGCTGCTTGATCATCGGCTGCAATCAGACTACCTACGACAATCTGACGAACCAACTCATCCTCATCATTTTCGCCTTCTTTTGCTTCAAAGCCTAGACGATCAAAGTTGAATTTGCTAAGCTTAATCACCAATTCATGATAGGCTTTCTCGCACTCGCTTCCTTCGTCCACAAACAGCTTGAGACCATTCAGAACGGCTTTGACTCCTGAGACAACCAAATAAGAGGTTTCTTCTGTTAGTTTTTCAATAACTGGAACCAAATCAGCAAATGAAATGCTGCCTGCTTCAGCCAAGAGACGGCGCTCTTGCACTACTTGAAGCTTGCTGGTGCTATCCAAGTCTGTAATGGTATCTAAAATCTGCTCAAGCAAGACACCTTGATAGTCCGTGATATAGTGAGCTGTATTTTCAGTATTAAAGCGCAGGGCACCTTGGTTTTGAGCAGCCAAGGCAGAATAATTTGGAATTTCCAACGTTTCTGTTTCCAGCGTATCTGGTAAACCTTTCCAGTTGCTATTTAAAGGCAAGACCCAAGTGCGTTTCTTATCTTCGTGCTCCCCGATAAAGAATTGTTTTTGAGAGAGTTTCAAGGTATCGTTTTCTACTGTAGCTGTCAAAACAGGGTAGCCTGGCTGTTCCAACCAAGAGTCCATAAAGGCTGCTACATCACGCTCAGAAGCAGCTCCTAAGGCATTCCAAAGGTCACGACCGATAGTATTTCCATACTGGTGTTTAGCAAAGTAAGCGTTCAATCCTTTAGCAAAGGCCTCATCACCCAACCAACGACGAAGCATGTGCATAAGGCGACTTCCTTTAGCGTAAACGATAGCCGGATCAAACAAAGTATTGATTTCGTCAGGGTGCTTCACTTCCACATGGACAGATTGAACTCCGTCTGTCGCATCTCGTTTAAGCGCCAGAGGAACACCTGTTGTTTGGAAATTCTCAAAGATATTCCAGCTTGGTTCAATCGCATTGACACAGACATATTCCATCATGTTGGCAAAACTTTCGTTGAGCCAAAGGTCATCCCACCACTTCATAGTGACCAAGTTTCCAAACCATTGGTGAGCCAACTCATGAGCAACGACAAGTGCTACATCTTGACGGCTGGATACCGTAGAATTTTCATCTACTAAGAGGTAAATCTCACGGTAGGTCACCAGACCCCAGTTTTCCATAGCACCAGATGAAAAGTCCGGCAAGGCTACGTGCAGTGACTGAGGAATCGGATATTTGACACCGTAATATTCTTCGTAAAATTCAATCGAGCGAACCGCAATGTCCAAAGCAAATTCTAAGTTGCTGGCTGGGTGAGCCTTAGTTGCATAAACACCAACCAAAGTGCCGTTTTTAGTTTTAGCAGTAATACCTTGCATATCCCCAGCAGCAAAGGCCAAAAGATAGGAAGACATGCGAGGCGTTCTTTCAAACTTCCAAATGCCAGTCGCTTTCCGATTTTCAACGTCGATTTCAGGCATATTAGACAAGGCAAGTTCGCCTTCTGCTTGGTCAAATTTCAAGGATAGATCAAAAGTCGCCTTAGCTTCTGGCTCATCCACACTTGGAAAGGCTTCACGAGCAAAATGGCTCTCAAACTGAGTAGAAATAATTTCTTTTTTCACTCCATCCACAGTATAGTAAGATGGGTAAATCCCCGTCATATTGTCTGTAATCTTACCTGTATAGGTCAAGGTTACTTCCACAGGGCCTGCTGCTTCCAACTCAACATAAAGAGCTTCATTGTCATTATCAAGAGTGAAGGGACGAGCTTGTCCATCTACTTCTACGGCCTCAATCGTCAAATCCTTTTGGTGCAAGGAAATTTTCTCAGATTTGGCTTCACCGGTAATGGTAACTTTTCCTGAGAAAGTCTTATCCGCACGATTTAAATCCAAAAAGAGATCATAGTGCTCTGGAACAAAAGTATCAATAAAATGTGCAACTGCTTGCATGTTTTTCTCCTCATCTAATTGAAGGGGCTGGTATAAACCAACCTCCATTCATGATTCATCTCTTACTATTCTACCATATTTAGTGACTTTATACTCATTCCAACTGAACCAAAATTGATTTTTACTTTCAAACATATAGTAATCATTTTAAAGCCATCCTGTCATTAGCTTTTCTCCTCCCAAAACAAAAAAGACAAGCTTAGCCTGTCTCTTTAACATATATTATAATTCAATAATTTTACCCGTTTCAAAGTAAACGACCCATTCGCAGATGTTTTTGGCATAATCGCCGATACGTTCCAAGAAAGAAATAACCTGGAAATAATCACGGCCAGTAACGATGGATTCAGGATTTTTCTTGATTTCTTCCGTAGCCAGGTCACGAATGCTATCAAAATAATGGTTGATTTTTTCATCCATAGCTGCTACCTCATAGGCTTGATCTACAGAACCATTTAGGTAGAGATCAAGGGCAGCTTCAACGAAATTTTTCACATCGCGACCCATCTTTTTAATTTCTTCCTCGACAGCTGGAATACGCTGTTCCCCCTTCATACGAATAGCTGCTTTTGCAATGGATACCGCATGGTCTCCCATACGCTCTAAGTCTGAAACAGCCTTGAGAACAGTCAAGACAGTTCGAAGGTCTTGAGAAACAGGTTGTTGGAGGGCAATCATTTCAAATGATTTCTTTTCCAATTTCACTTCATATTCATTTACTTCTGCATCATCTTCGATGACTTCCTTTGCCAAGTCACGGTCATGTGTGACAAAAGCACGCACGGTGCGGTTGATTTGTGAGAGCACTTCTTGTCCCATTGCGTAGAACTGATTGTGCAATTTCTCCAAATCTTCTTCAAATTGAGATCGTAACATCATTCAACTCCTTATCCAAATTTTCCTGTAATATAATCTTCTGTTTCCTTATTTTGTGGGTTGAGGAACATCTCCTTAGTATTATTAAACTCCATCAAATCACCACCCAAGAAGAAGCCTGTTTTATCCGAAAGCCGAGAAGCCTGTTGCATGGAGCGCGTCACCAAGAGCATGGTATAGGTGTCCTTAAGTCCATAGAGAGTTTCCTCAATTTTACCCGCAGAGATTGGATCTAGCGCTGACGTTGGCTCATCCAAGAGGATGATTTTCGGACTAGTAGCCAAAACGCGTGCTACACAAATCCGCTGTTGCTGACCACCCGAGAGGCCGATAGCCGAATCATGTAAACGGTCTTTCACTTCGTTCCAGATAGAGGCCCCGATCAAGGAACGCTCCACCGCTTCATCTAAAACTTGTTTATCCTTGACACCATTGATGCGCAGTCCGTAGACCACATTTTCATAAATGGTCATAGGGAAGGGATTAGGTTGCTGGAACACCATGCCAATCTCTTTGCGCAACTCCACCGTATCTGTCCGAGGGCTGTAGATATTGTGGCCGTTATAGATGACTGTTCCTGTCGTAGTGACTTCAGGATTCAAATCCCCCATGCGGTTGATAGCCTTAAGCAAGGTAGATTTCCCTGAACCTGACGGTCCAATCAAGGCAGTGATTTCATTAGGCATAAAGTCCAAGGAGACACTATTGAGCGCTTTCTTTTTATTATAATAAACCGACAAGTCCTTGACTTGCAAAATAGGTTCTGTCATAAATTCATTCCTTTAGTTTCTTCACCTTTAACCAAAATGACCAGAAACATAGTCATTGGTCGACTGCAGTTTGGCATTTTGGAAGATATTGGCGGTCTTGTCGTACTCAATCAAATCCCCCAGATAAAAGAAGCCGGTGTAGTCACTGGCACGGGCAGCCTGCTGCATATTGTGAGTCACGATGATAATCGTATAGTCCTTTTTGAGCTCAAACATGGTCTCTTCCAGCTGCATGGTAGCAATTGGATCCAGCGCAGAAGCCGGCTCGTCCATAAGCAAGATATCTGGCTTGACCGAAATAGCTCGGGCAATACAGAGCCGTTGCTGCTGGCCGCCTGACAAGGTCAAGGCTGACTTATGAAGATCATCCTTGACTTGGTCCCAAAGTGCGGCTTGTTTGAGCGAAGTTTCAACAAGCTCATCCAAAATCTTTTTATCTTTTACACCAGCACGTTCATGAGCAAAGGTAATGTTGCGATAAATAGACTTGGCAAATGGATTGGGCCGTTGAAAGACCATGCCGATGTGCTTACGCATTTCGTAAACGTTGATATCAGACCGATTGACGTCTATTCCTTGGTAAAGAATTTGCCCTGTTACCTTAGCAATATCAATTGTGTCATTCATACGGTTGAGACTACGGAGGTAGGTTGATTTCCCTGAACCAGACGGACCAATCAGAGCCGTGATTTTATTCTTTTCAAACTGCATATCAATGCCCTTGATAGATTCTTTTTTACCGTAGTAAACATGCAAATCCTTGGTCGACAGGGCTACCTTTTCTTCAGGAAAAGTAATGATATGTTTTTCATTCCAATTATATTCTGTCATTGCTTCTCCTTTATGCAGAGGTTAGTTTCTTGTGCAAGTAAGAACCGAGTTTGCGGGCTCCAAAGTTGAAAATCAAGATGAAAATCAGAAGCACAGCTGCTGATCCTGCTGACACCACAGTGCCATCAGGAATGGTTCCTTCACTATTGACCTTCCAGATATGGACAGCAAGTGTCTCCGCCTGCCGGAAAATCGAAATCGGGCTGGTAATGCTGAAAATGTTCCAGTTAGACCAATCCAGAGCTGGCGCAGATTGCCCAGCAGTATAGATCAAGGCAGCTGCTTCACCGAAAATCCGACCAGAAGCAAGGACAATCCCTGTCACAATCCCTGGCAGAGCCTCTGGAATGACCACATGCAGTACCGTTTCCCATCGAGAAATTCCTAGAGCTAGTCCTGCTTCACGCTGTGTATGGTGAACGTGGCGTAAGCTGTCCTCGACATTTCGAGTCATCTGAGGCAGATTGAAGACAGTCAGAGCCAAGGCACCAGAGATGATAGAAAAGCCATACTCAAACTGGACAACGAAAATCAAATAGCCAAAGAGTCCGACTACCACGGATGGCAGCGAGGACAGGATTTCAATACAGGTACGGACAAAGTTGGTCACTGGTCCCTTCTTAGCATACTCTGACAGATAAACCCCAGCCCCCATAGAGAGAGGAACAGAGATAATCAAAGTAATCACCAATAGGAAGAAGGAATTGTAGAGCTGAATCCCAATACCACCGCCAGCCTGATAGGAAGAAGATTTTCCAGTCAGGAAAGACCAAGAAATGTGCGGTAATCCTCTTACCAGAATATAAAGAATCAGAGAGGCAAGGATAGCAACAATGATACCAGCTATCGTGTAGAGGATACCAGTCGCCAATTTATCTAATTTCTTAGCGTGCATAGTTTTTCTTACCTCTTTCTTTTGTAATCAGTTTAATGACACTGTTAAAGGCCAAGCTCATCATCAAGAGCACCAAAGCCAGAGACCAGAGAACGTTATTATCCACTGTTCCCATAACGGTATTTCCGATTCCCATGGTCAAAACGGAAGTCAATGTAGCTGCCGGTGTTGTCAAAGAGGTTGGAATCACCGCAGAGTTACCGACAACCATTTGAATGGCCAAGGCTTCACCGAAGGCACGTGCCATTCCAAAGACCACAGCTGTAAAGATACCAGAGCGAGCAGCCTTTAGCGTTACCCGCCAAATGGTCTGCCAGCGCGTTGCACCCATAGCCAGACTTGCTTCACGGTAGTGACGTGGCACAGCACGCAGACTGTCCGTCGTCATAAAGGTTACTGTCGGCAAAATCATGACAAAAAGTACGAAAATACCAGACAGAATCCCAAATCCGGTACCGCCAAAAACAGTCCGAACAAAGGGAACAACGACCTGCAAGCCGATAAATCCGTACACAACAGACGGAATCCCAACTAAGAGTTCGATTGCAGGCTGGAGAATCCTAGCTCCTTTAGGCGACACTTCAGTCATAAAGACGGCTGCTCCAATAGCAAATGGCGTTGCAATCAGTGCTGATAGGATCGTAACAATGAAAGACCCCAAGATCATTGGCAGAGCACCGAATTCCTTACCTGACGGATTCCAAGTGGAGCCAAATAAAAATTCAAATACATTGACTCCGTTGACAAAGAAGGTCGACAGCCCTTTTTGTGCTACGAAGATTAAAATCATGGCTACAATCAGGACGATTAAAGCCAGGCAGGCAAAGGTGATATATTTACCAAATTTTTCCAGACGAGAGTTTTTCGAAGGGGATAGTAATTTTTTTGCTAATTCTTCATTTCTCATTTGCTATCTCCTTTTAAGCTCGTAACATTTCCATCAGCATCCTTGCTGACCTGCATTTCCTTGATGGAAATATAGCCCATTCCTGAGACAATTCCATCCTGAACTTCATCTGACAGCATGTAGTCCAGAAACTCTGCTGCCAGACCAGTCGGCTTGCCCAATGTATACATATGCTCATAAGACCATAGTGGCCAATCGTTGGTCGCAACATTTTTGGCCGTTGGCTCGTAGCCATTGAGCTTCAAAGTCTTGACAGAATCATCTACGTAAGCAAAGGCCAGATAAGAAATGGCTCCCGGTGTTTGAGAAACAATGGACTTAACCATCCCATTTGAATCTTGTTCCTGACTTTGAACGGCTGATTTACCAGCCATAATGACACTGTCAAACGTTGCTCGAGAACCAGAGCTTGCCGCACGGTTGATGATGGAAATCTCTAGATTTTTCCCACCCAGCTGCTTCCAGTTAGTCACTTCACCAGTAAAAATCTTCTGCAGCTGCTCTGCCGTTAAATTATTGACGGATACTTCTTTATTGACAATCACGGCAATTCCAGCGACTGCTACTTTGTGGTCAACAAGGGCTGAAGCATTAATCCCTTCTTTTTCCTCAGCAAACACATCTGAGTTGCCAATTTCAACGGCACCAGACTGAACCTGAGACAAGCCCGTACCTGATCCGCCACCTTGAACATTGACCGTTTTTCCAATATTGGCTGAACCAAACTCATCCGCTGCAGCTTCAACGAGCGGCTGAAGGGCTGTCGAACCAACGGCAGTCATGGATTCCCCTCGGTCAATCCAGCTGGAACAGGCTGATAGGCTGACTGCAAATAGCACTAGAACCGCTGACAAAATCAGCTTATATTTTTTCTTTACCATTTTTTTCCTCGAAATCTTGAGAATAATAGTGGGAGGTCTATTTGAAAGAAACTGAAAATCCCACTATATCCACTATAACATAGAAAGAGGGCTTTGCCTAGTCTTTTGAACGAAAGCGAAGCCCCTTTGGGAAATAATTTTTCAAGGTATTTCCAGTAATTTTTGCAAAACCCAAACCGTTGCCTTGGGCAAGCACTTGATACCAGCCATTTGGATAGTTTTGTGAGAGTTGAACCGTCTCTCCTGCTACATATTTGCTAAAGGCCTCATCATCAATCTCAAGGACTGAGACGACTTCACTAGGCCTCAAGGCTAGGCCTGAGGCAAAGCTCGGTTCAAAGCGATTTTTCTTAAATTCACCCAAATGCAGGCCATTGCGAGCGATTTTCAGCTTGGACATATCTGGCAGTCCAGCTGGCAGCAGATATAGATTGTCCCCAAAAGTATCTAAATGTCCTTCTAGCTCAATGTTTAGATGCTTTTTCTGGAAATCTTGCCAGAGTTTTCGCTGTTCAGCTGTCAATTTATTTTTGGCTGCCTTGATTTTTTTAGCAGACTGACTGCCTGTAAAATGAAATTTCGCTACAAATTGCCCTTCTCCTTTGAAATGGTGGGGATACATGCGAGCTGTTTCTGGGAAATCAATCCCTGCTACCATGCCATTGATTTTTGGTATTTCAAGCAATTCTAAGGGGAAATTCTCTAAAAGCCAAGCGACAATTTCTTCATTTTCTTCTGGCGCCCAGGTGCAGGTCGAATAAACCAACTGCCCGCCTGTCGCTAACATCTTGACAGCGTCCTCTAGAATTTCTCGCTGGAGACGCGCACACTGAGCCGGATATTCCGGACTCCAATACTGAGTAGCATCTGGCTGCTTGCGGAACATCCCTTCGCCAGAGCAAGGAGCATCCAGAACAATGAGATCAAAATAGCCCTGAAAGACCTTAGCCAATCGATCCGCAGATTCATTGGTGACAAGGACATTTCGCGCTCCAAACCGCTCAATATTTTCCACCAAAATTTTACTGCGTTTGGCATTGATTTCGTTAGAAACAAGCACTCCTGTATTTTCTAGATAAGAGAGTAGATGGGTAGATTTCCCACCTGGTGCAGCCGCTAAGTCCAAAACTTTCATGCCCTTTTGCGGTGCTACAACCTGAGCGACCATTTGCGCAGCTGGCTCCTGGGAATAAACTAACCCCGTGACATGTTCCATCGACTTCCCAGACACTTTTCCGTAATGTCCCCAATCTGTGTTCGGGATAGCATTCACAAAATCTTTCTGATTCTCTTTTAAAGGATTGCTGCGAAAAGCTGAAATCGGATCTTGATCAAAAGTCGCAAAAAAAGCCTCTGCTTCCTGACCCAAGAGCTCCTCATACTTTTCCTTAAAACCTACTGGAAAGTCCATACTAGCCTTTTCCCTTTCGTAAATACTCTTGTAATTCGTCTAATTTACACTTTGGTGCAATCATAATCGGCTCTTGAGTCTGAAAATTTGGCTGATTGCCATCTAGAGTCTGAATGACGAAGCCCAGTTTGTCAGCCATCACATAGGCCGCCGCATAGTCCCAAGGCCAATTATAAGAGAAATAGGCGGCTAAACCACCAGCCAAGGTCTTAGCAAAACTAATCCCAGCACTGCCATAGACACGCACACCCAAGCAATCACGAGCCAAGTCAGCTAGTCCCCAGTGATTATGCTCCAGCATACTAGCATTTGAAGCCATAAGATATTGCTGCAAGGGTTTATCGATAAAAGCAGATAACTTTCTGTCATTGCAGTACACATCAAAAGCCCCGCCTCCGTGAAAAAGCTGGTCTCTTGTCACATCGTAAATTAAGCCGAATTTGCCCTGCCCATTTTCAAAATAAGCTAACATAATAGCAAAATCAGCCCGCTGGGTAATGAAATTATTGGTGCCATCAATGGGATCAATCACCCAGACATTACCATCCGCAATGTCGTGTCGCAGGTCATTTTCCTCAGCCAAAATCGCGTCGTTCGGATACTGAGCTAAAATTTTCCCAACCAAGTCATCCTGGATGAGCCGGTCCATTTGGGTTACCAAGTCAGTCGGGCTGCTCTTTTGTACGACATCTAAGTCATCATAGAGATGGTCTCTTAAAAAAGCACCTGCCTGATAAACTATTTCTTTCGCAAAATGAAATTTATTTTCCAAGAGAAATCATTCCTTTCCCTTTCCTTTTTGCCTCCTGAACAGCGCGATAAAGAGAATAGCCACTGACCGTCTCAAACTCACGGCCGAGTCGCTTCTCTTCTCCCTTGCTGGGAACAACTTTCTTGAAGACTGCATAGGACTGGAGCAGTTTCTCCGCTTGAATCTTCTGTTCATAGGCTTGCTCTACGTCATTAAAAAAAGAAAGCACTGAAGCAAGCTCTTCAGTGCTCCACGATAAGTCTAGTGGGTAACTATAATTTTTTTCCATATTTTAAATATCAGCACGCATAGTTGCGGCTCTGAGTTCTTCTTTCCGATAACCTCTAGGCAAGAAAGCACGGATTTCGTCTTCATTGAAGCCGATTTGCATTCGTTTACCATCAAGGATAATTGGGCGACGCAAAAGACTAGGATTTTCCTCAATCAGCTTAATAAGCGTTGAAATCGATAAATCCTCTACATCTAAATCTAGTTTTTGAAAAATTTTTGAGCGGGTTGAGATGATGTCATCAGTGCCATTTTCTGTCAATGAAAGAATGTGTTGCAATTCTGGAGCAGACAGAGGGCTCGTCATGATATTATGCTCCGTAAATGGAACTTCATGACCAATCAACCAAGCACGCGCCTTGCGACAGGAAGTGCAGCTAGGCGATAAAAATAGTGTAATCATGCTGTTCTCTTCTTATTTTTATATAGTAACTAGTTCTATTATACTAAATTTTATCTCTCTTGACTAGATATTTTTGAGAATCGGCTCGAAATACTAAGAAAAATATCAAAAACTGACATTTATTCCGAACGTTCCCAATTTCTTGCCACTTCTTCATCACTCTTTAATTGAGCGACCAGTTCTTCAATACCATCAAATTTGACCATATCACGAATCTTATCCAGCCAGATAATCCGAATCGTATCGCCATAGATCTCCTCCGCAAAGTCAAATAGATTGGCCTCAAAACGAAGTTCATCTCCTTCAAAGGTTACATTTTTTCCGACACTAGCCATACCTCGATAAATCTTGCCATTGTGCTCAACATCTACCACATAGACACCATCTGCTGGCAAAATCACGCGATCCAATGGTGCTAGATTGGCCGTTGGATAGCCAATGGTACGCCCTCTAGCATTGCCATGAACCACAATGCCACGAGTAGAGAGAGGATAGCCTAATAGCTGATGCGCCTTGGCAACATCACCATTTTGAATAGTCTCTCTAATCCGAGTAGAAGAGATTTTTTCCTCATCTTGATTGACCGATGAGACGATGACAATCCGACCATCGAAATAGTCTGCAAGCTCCTCTGCCTTTCGCTTGTCAGATCCAAAATGGTAATCAAAACCTGCCACAACTGCCTTTGCTTTAAGCGCAGAAACGTACTTATCAAAAAATTCTCGGGCTGTATTTTTAGAAAAATGACTAGTAAAGTCAATCAAGTAGAGGTAGTCCACACCCAAATTTTCTAAGTGAGCAGCTCGTTCCTCCGGATGATTCAAATGCAACATCAACTCTGGCTGATAGCGGACAAAAGCTAATTTTGGTGACTCAGGAAAGGTCAGTACAGCAATCTTCAGTCCTTGCTCAGCTGCTATCTTCCTAGCTTCCTTAAAAAGTGTCTGATGTCCCTTATGCAGGCCGTCAAAATAGCCCAAGACCAAGACTGTATCTTCTTCCTGATTTATCTCTAATTCATTATTTATTCGTCTTATTTTCATCATTTTTCTATTTTACTATGTATCCGCTTTTTTTACAACAAATTAAATCTAAGAAAAAGAACTTCTAACACTCCAAAGAAACACCTTGCTATCTCTAACAAAGTGTCTCTGTAAACATTTTAAACTACACTGATTACTGGCGATCATCATAGCCATTTGGATGACTGGAATGCCATTTCCAAGCAGTTTCGATAATGGTTTCGATATTGTCAAATTTCGGCTGCCAGCCCAGAACTTTTCGTGCTTTCTCAGAGGAAGCAATCAGCGTATCTGGATCCCCCGGCCGTCGCTCTGCTATTTCCAAAGGAATAGGATGTCCGGTCACCTTGCGAGCTGCTTCTACAATCTGTAGGTTAGAAAAACCAGTCGAAGAGCCAAGGTTAAAGGCATCTGATGGTTGACCAGCACGCAGATGCTCAACAGCCAAAATATGCGCATCAGCTAAATCGAAAGGATGGACATAATCGCGAACATTGGTTCCGTCTGGAGTATCGTAATCGTCGCCAAAGACGGCAATCTTCTCTCGTTTACCCTGAGCTACCTGAAGCACAATGGGCAGGAGATGGGTCTCTGGTCCATGGTCCTCACCAATCGAGCCGTCGGGCTTGGCACCAGCCACATTGAAATAACGCAGGGCTACAAACTTGATGCCATAGGCCTGGTCTGCCCAGCGCATAATGGTCTCCATCATAAGCTTGCTCTCACCATAAGGATTGATCGGCTTTTGCGGAGTCGTTTCCAGTATCGGCACTTCCTCAGGAATGCCATAAGTCGCCGCAGTCGAAGAAAAGACAATATTTTTAACGCCGCATTCCTGCATGACCTCCAAAAGAGAAACCATGCCAGCTGTGTTATTGTCGAAATACTTGAGCGGATCCGACATAGACTCGGCGACCAGTGAAAAGGCAGCGAAGTGAATGACTGCATCAATGGATGGATGTTTGGCAAAAACGCCACGCATAAAGTCCTTATCCGCCAAATCCCCCTCATAAAAGACTGCTTGCGGATGTACGGCTGCCCGATGGCCAGTCACCAAATTATCAACGACAACCACCTCTTCCTTGCCTGCTTCTACCAAACGGTCTACCATGTGCGAGCCGATATAACCAGCTCCACCTAATACTAAAATTGCCATGTTTCTCTCTTTCTCATCTTGATTTATACTTTAACTATTTTATCAAAAATAAGGACAAATGAAAACTCTTGCTGCAATTATTCCTCTTTCAAACCAACAGATCGTACAAAGCGCATGAAAGCATCCTGCCCTTCCTCTGTTCGCTTGTAAACTCCCGCGTCTTCCAGCACACGGCTGAAAATTTGTCCAACTGAAGCCTGAACTACTCCTTCCACCGTTTCAGCGGAAACATTTGGATTTTGGTCTTTGAGTTGATTGGCCCACTCCTGATGATAGGCATCGACCTGACAGTCTTCTCCCCGCAGAAAAAGTTCCACCTGCTTGAGTTCTTCCTTGAGCCGAGGCGGCAGAATAGCCAGCCCCATAACCTCAATTAGGCCGATATTTTCTTTCTTAATATGCTGCACATCCCTATGAGGATGGTAAATGCCGTCTGGATGTTCCGTGGAAGTTTGATTGTCCCGCAAGACCAAGTCTAGCTCAAAAGATCCATCTTTTTTGCGGGCAATCGGTGTGATGGTATGGTGAGGCTCACCCTCAGACTCTGCCAACACCTGCACACTTAGATCAGAATAAGTCCGCCAAGCTTGCAAGATCTTGTCAGCCAACTCAATCAACTGTTCCTTCTTATCAGACTTCAGACGAATGACCGACATGGGCCACTTGACAATGCCTGCTTCCACCTCTTCAAATCCGCTAAAAGCAAAACTGCAATCCAGCTCTGCTATTTCCATAGGGAAGGTATGACGTCCACCCTGATAGTGGTCGTGGGTCAGGATGGAGCCACCGACAATAGGCAGGTCGGCGTTAGATCCTGCAAAATAGCCTGGAAAAGTCTCGACGATGTCCAGCAGACGCTCAAAGGTCAGACGGCTGATAGCCATAGGAAGGTGCTGGCTGTGCAGAAAGATGCAATGCTCATTAAAGTAGGCATAGGGCGAATACTGGAAGCCCCACTCCTGTCCAGCCAAGTCAAATCGAATAATTCGATGATTGGCGCGAGCTGGGTGGTCCAAGCGCCCTTGGTAGCCTTCATTTTCCATACAGAGCTGGCAGGCTGGATAATGGCTGTTCTTAATCTTTTTAGCTGCCGCAATTTCCTTGGGATCCTTTTCTGGCTTAGAGAGATTGATTGTGATTTCCAAATCTCCATATTCAGTCGGTGTTTTGAAAGCAATATTTTTAGCAATAGCTTTGACCTTGATATAGTCATTCTTTTGACTAAGCTGGTAAAAATCAGCCACAGCTTGCTCGGGATTGGAAGCATAAGTCGTCCAGAAATCCCGAGCAAGCTGACTAGGGGCTGGTGTGATGAAGTTCATAAGCTCAGCACCAAGGATTTCACGCGCAGTCTGACTATCCTCAATCGTCTCTAATCTAACTGCCTCCTCAACCAGCTGGTCCTTGAGGTCAATCAAGTCATCCAACTCAGTCTTAACTTCTAAAACACCATCTCCCACTCGTGCCAAAACACGATTGGTCAGGTAGATTCGATCCATTTCCTCAAATGAACTTTCAGAAATGACTTCTGTGATAAATGCATCTAGAACTCCCTGACTCATTGATTCTCCTTCT
>NZ_CALIIB010000114.1 GCF_938020365.1 uncultured Streptococcus sp.
ATTCTCTCACGGTATGCTGACCGTCTCCGACGACATTGGCTGCTACTCGCAAGAGAACTGCCTCACACTGACCGTCTAAGACAAAGAAGCGGTATTCCGTTCCAGCGATAAATTCCTCCACCAAGACGGCAGCGTCTTCTGAAAAAGCAATCTCCAAAGCCTTGCGATAGGCTTCCAGGCTAGCTGGTTCTTGGAAGATAGAGATGCCCAGTCCGAAGTTGGTTGACTTGGGTTTGACAACAATTTGTCGGTTTTTAATCAAAGGATAGTAGGCCAGACCCTCTTCGAGAGAAGAAAATTCTGCTCCAGCTGGAACGGGAAAGTCAGCTGCTGCCAAAATCTTTTTGGTGACTGTTTTATTGGCCATGGCTAGAGGGATGACATAGTTATCCTTGGAGGTCATGTTTCCGTTTTTGACATACTCCACATGCTGACCGTGCCAAAGCTTGAGAAATTGGTCATTTTCATCTAAGATTTCGAGATGGAGTCCTTTCTGGAGAGCGTCAAACATAAGCATTTGAGTGGACAGCTCCATCTTTTCGTAGCCCTTGAGGGCGTAGGGTGCAGTCCAGGCGTAATCTCGATATTCCCGTGCTTTTGCCAGTCCAAATGCTGAGAGGGAGTTCTTCTCAATATGAGGCAATAATTGCCCTGCCAGAGTCAGTTTGGGCTCAGTCAGCGTAGCTCTGACTTGCGCTAGCAATTGACGGTAGGCCTCAGGGAGATTGAAATGTTGGATCACATTTTCCATAGCTTGGAGAATAGCAGAGCTGTCGGCCTCTGCAGGTAGGGGCGTCAAGGGGTGAGACAAAGCAACGGCATCGTTGAGAGCATGAGCCGCTTGTAGCTGTGTATCACTATCTGTCACATCATCCAGCCACAATAGAGCCAAGAGAAAGAGATGGACCGTGTCCAAGGTTTCTTGACTGATGCCCAAAACGTCGAAAGGATTGAGGTCGAAACAGCGCAGTTCCAAGTAAGTAATGCCTTGTTCCAGATAGTCTCGATTTCGTTTTTGACCGCGAAAGCGCACAGGCGAGTAAAATTCCTTTTCTGCACTGAGGTCGCCAGACCCGACATAGGCCTCGATGTCCGAGACATAGCTTTCCAGCGAGCGAAATGATACATGGATATGCTCGTCATTGACGTAGCCGTGCTGGCTATTTCGGAGTGAGCGGACAGGAGCCTCAACTGGCTCATCGTAAAAGCCATTTTCTGCCAGTGGAGCCGCACCATAAAGATAGGTCAAGAACCAGCGGAAACGGAGGAAATTGCGAGCTAATTTGAGATAGAGGGCATTTTTGAAATCCTTGAAGGAAGAAAAGTTGCTAGCCTCAAAGAGAGTCGTCATCAAATCTTTTCCTAGCTCGATATTGTAATGAATGCCGGAAATGGTCTGGAGCCGTTTGCCGTATTTTTCCGCTAAACCTTGCCGATAATGGAGTTCGTAGGCATTTTCTAGGTGGGCAATTTCAATCTCGTCTTCTCGGAGTTGGGGAGGCATGGACAAGGGCCACATGAGTTCATCTTGGGGAATGGAGCGTCCAGCTACATCGGTGATGGCACCCAGCAGGCGGCGGGCCTCCTGAGTTGAAGAGGCGATGGGCGTAATCAATTCGAGCTGCTGCTCGCTAAAATCCGTCTGGATATAGGGATGAAAACTCCGAGAACCCAGAGAGCTGGGGTGGGGAGTTGAAGCCAGTGTCCCTGCCTCTGTCACGCGCAGGGATTCTCTTTCCAGTCCAAAAGTCGCCTGTAAGATCGGGCTGGCAGGGTCGAGCTTTTCAAGTAAACGATCAATAGTCATTATGTTTTTCCGTCCTTAGTATAGTACTTTCAGTCTATTATAAAAAAGGCTAGAAAACAACTATTCGCTACGTTTTTGATGAATTCCCGAACTTTTATTCCCATTTGTTGGATATATTTCGTGAAAATAGAAAATTTTAAAAAGAATTATTCGCTTTCAAAAGTGAAAATCCAAATTTAAAAGACACCTGATCTTGAAAAAAATTCAAAATTTTCTTATAATAAAGTGTAAGATACGTTTGCAGGTGAAACTCCTGCCTTGTAGATTAAGAAAGGAAGAGCTCTCGTAGCTCAGACGAAATTATGACATCAGTTGTTGTTGTAGGAACCCAATGGGGAGATGAAGGAAAAGGGAAAATTACGGATTTCCTTTCGGCCAATGCTGAAGTGATTGCCCGCTACCAAGGCGGTGACAATGCTGGACATACGATTGTGATTGACGGGAAAAAATATAAATTGCACTTGATTCCGTCAGGAATTTTCTTCCCAGAAAAGATCTCAGTGATCGGAAATGGGATGGTGGTCAATCCTAAATCTCTGGTCAAGGAGTTGGCTTATCTGCACGAAGAAGGTGTTACCACAGATAATTTGCGCATTTCAGATCGTGCCCATGTCATCCTGCCTTACCATATCGAGCTGGATCGCCTGCAAGAGGAAGCTAAGGGCGACAATAAGATTGGTACCACGATCAAGGGAATCGGTCCTGCCTACATGGACAAGGCTGCGCGTGTTGGTATCCGCATCGCTGACCTTTTGGATAAAGACATTTTCAGAGAGCGCTTGGAGCGGAATCTAGCTGAGAAAAACCGCCTCTTTGAGAAATTGTATGATAGCCAAGCGATGAGCGTTGACGATATTTTTGAAGAATATTATGAATACGGTCAGCAAATCAAGCAGTATGTGACTGACACATCTGTCATCCTCAATGATGCGCTGGATCAAGGCAAGCGTGTCCTCTTTGAAGGGGCACAAGGCGTTATGCTGGATATTGACCAAGGGACCTATCCATTTGTAACCTCGTCTAATCCAGTTGCTGGTGGGGTAACGATCGGTTCAGGTGTTGGTCCAAGCAAGATTGACAAGGTAGTTGGTGTCTGCAAGGCCTATACGAGCCGTGTCGGTGATGGACCATTCCCAACAGAGCTGTTTGATGAAGTGGGCGACCGTATCCGCGAAGTAGGCCATGAATACGGTACAACGACGGGCCGTCCGCGTCGGGTGGGCTGGTTTGACTCCGTTGTGATGCGCCACAGCCGCCGCGTATCAGGCATTACCAATCTTTCCCTCAACTCTATTGACGTTTTGAGTGGTCTGGATACAGTCAAAATCTGTGTGGCCTATGACTTAGATGGGGAGCGAATCGACCATTATCCAGCAAGTTTGGAGCAGCTCAAGCGCTGCAAGCCAATCTATGAAGAATTGCCAGGTTGGTCAGAAGACATCACTGGTGTCCGCAGTCTAGAAGACCTGCCAGAAAATGCCCGCAATTATGTTCGCCGTGTCAGCGAACTGGTTGGAGTCCGCATTTCGACCTTCTCAGTCGGACCAGGTCGCGAGCAAACCAATATCTTGGAAAGTGTTTGGTCAAGTTTATAAGCAAGTGAAGACAAGAGAGTGGGACAGAAATCGGTAATTCGTTAGAATTCGATTTCGTCGTCCCACCTCCGCACAGTTGAGTAGGGCTGTAAAAGCTGATGGAATCAGCCTAGTAGAGCCCACTCAACCACTGCGTCTTGCTCGACAATCCAAAGACAATTGAGAGGCTAGGACTTTTGTCCCAGCCTCTTTTTGAAAGCAGAAAGAGGAAAAAATGTATCAAACGATTTTATTTGACCTAGACGGTACCTTGACCAATTCAGAACTAGGGATTACCAACTCGGTGGCCTATGCCTTAGGAAAATATGGGATCCAAGTGCCAGACAAGAAAGCCTTAAGAGTCTTCATCGGTCCGCCCTTGCAGGAGTCTTTTGAGCGCTTTTATGGATTTTCTAAGGAAGAATGTTTAAAGGCCATTGACTACTATCATGAGTATTTTTCTGAAAAAGGTCTTTATGAAAATGAGGTCTATCCAGGTATCCCTGACTTGTTGGCGTCTTTGAAGCAGGCTGGAAAACAGTTGATTGTAGCTACGTCAAAACCTGAAGAATTTTCCATTCAAATTCTCAAGCATTTTGGTTTGTATGACTATTTTGATTTTGTCGCTGGTGCAACCATGGATAGAAAACGTAGTAAAAAATGCGATGTTATCCAGTATGCCTTAGAGCAAAATGGGATTACAGATTTGGCGCATACCATCATGATTGGAGACAGGGAGCACGATGTGCTTGGCGCTCAAGCGCAAAAGCTTGATTCTATCGGCGTCCTTTATGGCTTTGGTAGCAGGGAAGAATTGGAAGAAGCCGGAGCCACTTATATTGCCCAAAAAGTTAGCGATATTGCTAAAATTATCAATATTCAAAAAGCTTAAGTTTTATTTAAGATAGGCCAGCTATACTAGAAACATAAACAAAGACCTCCTAACTTTGTTTAAACCTCCTAAACTTTTTCATAATAATCTCCCATAAGAGTCGCCCAATCGGCGGCTTTTTTGTGAGTCATAAGTTGCCTGTGGTATAATGAACAAAGAAACTAAAAGGAAGAGGGAAGAGATGGACTACACGATAGAGGAAAAAGAGATATTTATGCGGGAAGCTTTGAAGGAGGCAGAGATTGCCCTCGCCAATGATGAAATACCGATTGGCTGTGTTTTGGTCAAGGATGGTCAGATTATCGGACGCGGGCATAATGCACGTGAGGAGCTGCAGCGGGCGGTCATGCATGCGGAAATCATGGCGATTGAAGAGGCCAATCAGCGTGAAAATAGCTGGCGCCTGCTGGATACGACGCTTTTTGTCACCATTGAGCCCTGTGTCATGTGTAGCGGGGCTATCGGTCTGGCTCGGATTCCAAAGGTGATCTATGGAGCGAAAAACCAGAAATTCGGGGCTGGGGGCAGTCTCTACGATATCCTGACGGATGAGCGCTTGAATCACCGCGTAGAGGTTGAAAGCGGCCTTTTAGAAGAAGAATGTGCGGCGATTATGCAGAACTTTTTCAGAAATCGCAGGAAAAAGTAGAGAAAATTAGCCAAAAAAGAAAGTTTGTGTTATACTAATTAGTGGAGCAACAGTTCTGCGTGAAGCGGGTCAGGGGAGGAATCCAGCAGCCCTAAGCGATTTGAACTGTGTGCTCTTTTTCTATGCCTCTTAACAAATCAACTCCGAAGGAGGAAGATGAGTTTAGAGACATTGACGCAGTTTGAGCAAAGTGAGAACTAGGTTCCGATATTTAAGAATCAAGCCTGTGTAAGGCGCAGATGAATATTGGAGCAGTGAATCTAGTTTGAACGGACCTGAAATGAATTCAGCTGACATCCAATCTTAAGAAG
>NZ_CALIIB010000115.1 GCF_938020365.1 uncultured Streptococcus sp.
AATCCGCTCCATGCTTGTCCTTGGACAAACGCTCGATAATAACATACTGGCCTTCTATTCGCTCCAGCTTGGGCAGATCCCCCGGTTTAAAGTCCGACAGAGCCTCCCCAATAGGCTGGCCTAGTTCATTGATTCGCATAAAAAACCTCACAATCTAGCTTTACTGATGTCCACAATAAGAATTAGAAGCTGTAAGTGACAGCGGCTCCAATCTCCCTTACTTCAAATCCAAACTTGGAACATTACTTGTGTAAATTATAGCACTTTTTCTTTCATTCGGCGCAATCTTTAGGAAATAGCTGCTCAGAAAGAAAGACCGTCATATTATCAGGAAATACTGAAACTATTGACCGCTCATACTCCAATGGAAAGTGAGGTCTGATAATTCTTGGCTGTGAAAACACTTTATTCCCTCTAAACTATGTTATAATGAAATTATGTTTTATTATTTTGACCAAAGAAAGTGACCCATCATGAGACACCAGCAAAATATCTTGGCCATCATCGAAAGCTGTTACGACATTATGACCGATGTCGAAAAACAGATTGCCGACTATTTTTTGAATCCGACAGAGATAGAAGGTGATCTGTCCTCCCTCGAAGTAGCCCAAACCTTGCACATCTCACAGGCGGCCTTGACCCGTTTTGCAAAAAAATGTGGCTTTAAGGGCTATCGGGAGTTCAACTTCCAATATCTCCAACAGCTGAAAATCAGCAAAACGGAGCATACAAATCTTAAAAATGATTCGTCCCGCCAGGTCCTACGCAACTATATTCAAATTCGGCAACAAACCGAGGACTTGATTGACGAAAAAAGATTGGAGCGCGTTGCTCAGCTGATTGAAAAAGCGGATCGTGTCTATTTTTTTGGCACGGGAAGCTCGGGGCTCGTCGCTCGCGATATGAAACTGCGCTTCATGCGCTTAGGGGTCATTTGTGAAGCTCTGACAGATGCGGATGGCTTTGCTTGGACAACGAGCATTTTAGACAAAAACTGCCTAGTTATCGGCTTTTCTCTTTCAGGTCAAACCCCGTCCATTATTGACAGTTTGATTGATGCTAAGGGCATGGGAGCCAAGACCGTGTTAATCACTGGCCAGCCTGATTTGATTAAAGAAGACTTTTCAGAAATCATCCCAGTAGCAATTCAAAATAAACCCCAGTTTATCCAACGCATCTCAGCTCAGTTCCCAATGTTGCTGATGATTGACATACTTTATGCCTTTTTCCTAGAGATTGACCGAGAGAGAAAGGAAAAAATCTTCAATAGTTACTGGGAAAATCACAAACTTAACGGCTATTACCGCAGACATCAATAATAGGCTAGGACAAAAGTCCTGGCCTTATTTTTAACTCCTTGATGGGTTACTGATTGCTTAACCTTGAGGGGCTGCTACTTCTTAAAAGTCTTGGGCAACCTTTTAAATCTACTCCTAAAGACAAGGGAGCAAAGTTAAATTTTTGAAAATTTAGTTCTATCCACCGAATTTTTCCTGCATTTCAACTTCTTCTAAAGTACTATCTGTCCATCTACAGAAGCAGTTTTTCTAGAAGCAAGAAACCTGAGGTCACTCCCCAGGTTTGCTTGGATTACTGATGTTTATTTTTAAAGTGGTAGTAGGCTCCGAACATGCCTGCTGTATTTTGGTGATAGGCAAAGGCTAGTTTGGTCTTCTCAGCTATGCTAGGAACCAGAGCATCCTTGAGAGCAGCTTGAATACGCGGTCGAAGAATGGCCTCTTGTCCCATAATGCCACCGCCCAAGACGACGATTTCCGGATTGACAACATAGCAGATATTGGCAATGCCCTGCCCCAGATAGCCTACCATGCGGTCAATTCCTTTGATACAGAAGGTATTGCCTTCGGTCGCTTCTTTGAAAATCCTGCGACCATTCCAGAGAGAGGGATCTTCTCCGTGCAATTCAGCGACATATTGAACCAAGGCTGTGGTCGAAGCCACATCCTGAAAAGCCCCGTCCGGCAGGTGCAGATAGCCTACTTCGCAGGCTGAGTTGCTAAAGCCGTGAAAAACTTGCCCATCCGCGACCAGACAGCCACCAATCCCTGTCCCAATCGTTAGACAGACCGCAATTTTTGCTCCCTTACCATGGCCAGACATGACCTCAGCCAGACCGGCACAGTTGACGTCGTTCTCAATCTCGCAAGGAATGGAAAATTCCTCCTCCAAGACCTTCTTAAATTGCGTCCCAGCATAATTAGGAATCTGAGGACCAGCATAAAAGATCTCTCCCTTGTCTGGATCGACCATACCAGCTGAGGAGATACAAATCCCCTCAATCGAACCAGCCTGCGCATAGTCCGCAACTATCTTTTGAACCTTACGCATAATCTCTGGACCACCCTTATGGGCTTCTGTAGGTATTTCATGGGCTTCTACTAGCGTTTCTTGGTCGTCTATCAGGCCGTATTTGATATTGGTACCGCCAATGTCAATCGTAACATAATTTCCCATAAGCATCCTTCTTTCTTTTAGAGGAAGCGCTCCTTAGTTTCTTGGATCAAGGCCGCTGCTGCTTCTACGACTGGACGGTCTGCTTCTACGACTGGTGTCAAAGGAGCACGGACAGAGCCGATAGCCAGTCCTTCGTTGAGCTTGAGAACTTCTTTGATAACAGCATACATATTGCCGTGAGCACTGGTTAGCTTGCCGATAATGTCGTTAATGGCAAACTGCAGCTCTTTAGCTCTTTCTAGTTCCTTGTCTGCAATCAGTTGGTTAAGCTTGAGGAAGAGCTCTGGCATAGCCCCGTAGGTACCGCCAATTCCAGCTGCCGCTCCCATAAGACGACCGCCCAAGAACTGCTCATCTGGACCGTTAAAGACCAAATGGTCACTGCCACCAAGTGCTGCAAATGTCTGGATGTCCTGAACTGGCATGGAGGAATTTTTAACCCCAATCACGCGCTCATTCTTCAGCATTTCCTTATAAAGACTCGGAGTCAGCGCTGCACCAGCCAATTGCGGAATATTATAAATCACAAAATCAGTATGTGGGGCAGCCGCACTGATATCATTCCAGTACTGAGCGACAGAGTATTCTGGCAGTCGGAAATAAATCGGCGGAATAGCCGCAATGGCATCAACTCCTAGAGCTTCCGCATGTTTTGCCAACTCGATACTGTCCTTAGTATTGTTGCAGGCTACGTGAGCAATGATGGTCAGTTTGCCCTTAGCAACTTTCATTACTTCTTCCAAAATTACTTTTCTGTCGGCCACGCTCTGGTAGATACATTCGCCTGACGAGCCGTTGACATAGAGACCTTGCACGCCCTTGTCGATGAAATACTCCACCAAAGCGCGAGTCCGCTCCGGGCTGATTTCACCCTCCTCGTCATAACAAGCATAAAAAGCTGGGATGACACCGTGATATTTCTTTAAATCTTTCATTTTCAAATTTTCTCCAAATGTACTAATTGTAGATTATAGACTGCTATATTTAGCGAAGATTTTTTCCAAAATAGGAAGCTGCAAAAAAGCCAGACCTGCAAAGCCGATAAAGGCAAAGAGGGAAAATCCTAACAGCAACACAAAGCCTGAACTATAGATAATGACAAGGATCGCGGCTATAACCGCCATCATAACAAAGAACCAAGGAAAATTCAGACTTGCAATCACTAGGCTGGTCTGTAAAAGGTCTCTAAAAGACATGAGAAACTTACCAGCCAAGGGATAAACGCAAAGAGAAAGCAGGATTGTAAAAATAATAATTCCAAAACAAACCGCCTTTAAAACTTGGAAAGGCAGAGCTTCCTGCGTCCGAAAAAGCAGGAGGTCAAAGAGACTGATACCGACTAAAGCCAATTCCAGCAAGCCCAGTTTGAGTCCTTGCTTCCAATTTTCTCGAAAGATTCGAGTGTAAGTTCTGATTACTTTTACCCGACGGTTTCCCTTGATTTCAAAAAGTGTTTGATAGAGGCTGATCTTGGCAATCCCAATGGTCACCAAGGGCAGGCAAGACAAGAGAAAGAGAAGATTGACCGTCATCAAATCCAGGATTTTCTCACAGATTTGCATGAAAAAATTATCCGTATCAAATATAGCTCTGATGAGTCCTGTTCCCTTATCTGACATAAGTCTCTCCTTTCTCTGCTAGCCTTGCGCACTCAAAAATCTCGCTCACCTAGGACTAGTCTATTAAAACTTTAAAAAGATACTTTCTGACATTTTCTTCCAGACCCGCATAGCCATTCGGCTGATGAGCTTCTCCTGGAAAGAAAATTGCAAAATTATGGTAACCCAACAAGAGAGGATAACGATTTTGACAATGAACAAAGCCGATATCCGCCTCTTCATCAAAGGCTACCGCCTCATCGACCACCTGGCTACCATAGGCAGAATATTCATGCCCTGCTACTAGCAGATGAAAATCTGCATATTTTTTATGATATTCAAATTGATCATTGGCTTCTTGATTGAGGGTATTTTCCTGAACCAAGAGAAAGACCTTATCTCCATCCACTTCATAGCGTCCCAAGTCAAAGCTGTCTTTGCGGTGCTCATAGAGATAATCAATCGCTTTATCCAGGTTCGGATGAAGGCCCTTGTAACGAGTCACATTTTTTAAATCATCAAAAATCATAGTTTTATTTCCTCTATTGAGCGCCTTATCCTTTGACAGCTCCCATAGTAATCCCTTGGGTAAAGGATTTTTGGAAGATAAGGAAGACTGCTACGATTGGCACCGCCGCCAAAGCAGCACCGGCCATAATCAAACCATAGTTGGTTGCCATCTCAGCCTGCATGGTCGCAACACCTAACGAAATCGTCAGATTGTTCCGCGAGGTCAACATTACGAGCTGCATGAAATAGTCATTCCAAGTATTGATAAAAGTGAAGATAGCCAGTGCAGCAAAGCCGGGTTTGACGATAGGAAAAGCTACACTCCAGAAGGTTCGGATTTCACCACAACCGTCGATCTTAGCTGATTCCAGAAGCTCTGTCGGGATATTTTCACTAAACTGCTTCATGAGGAAGACCCCAAAAGGCCAACCAACTAAAGGTAAAATAACTGCCCAAAGGGTATCGTGGATTCCCATGAAATTGACAATCCGCACTAGAGGAACTAGGACAACCTGTTTAGGCAGGGCCATAGCCGCGATAAAGATAGCAAAGAGAATCCGTTGCCCGTAAAAGCGTTTCTTAGCCAAAACATAACCAGCTAGGGATGACGTCGCACAAACTAAGAACATGGTCGCCAGCGAAATGAAGACACTGTTCCACATCCATTGTAAAGCTGGGTTTTGAACGGCTAATTGCTGGAAGTTCTCTGTTGTCGGGTTTTGTGGCCACCATTGAGGCGGAATCATAATTGTATCCGGCTGAGATTTAAAAGCTCCAGTCAGAATCCAGTAGAATGGAAAGACAAAGAGCACGGTCAAAAGTGCTAAAATCATAGATGAGAACACTTTAAATGAATTAAATTTTTTTGGTTTCATATTCCTGCTCCTTTCTTTAATATTCCACATCGTTACCGAGAATCTTGAACTGAGCGAAACTGATAATCGCAATCATAATCGCCAGAAAGACTCCCATGGTGTTTGCATAGCCATATTCAGATAGCTTGAAGGCTTTTTCATATAGATAGTACATAAGCGTACTAGTTGAGTAGTTTGGTCCACCTGATGTCAACAGCTGAATCAAGGCGAAACATTGGAATGAGTTAATAGTGGTGATGATAGCGATATAAAGTGTCGTTGGTAAGAGACTCGGCCATTTGATTTTCCAAAAAACTTGCATCTCTGTCGCCCCATCCACACGCGCGGCCTCAACTAGAGAATTATCGATATTTCCCATAGCTGCAATGTAGAGAATGATGGGCTGACCGACAGATGTTGTCAGCAAAATAACAATAATAGCAGCTAAGGCCCACTGTTTGTCTCCCAACCAAGAAATGTTTTGGTTGATGATATGGCCAGATTTCAAAACAAAGTTCAAAATACCAGATAGGGGATCGTAGATCCACTTCCACACGACTGTCACGGCAACACTACCTGTAACAACCGGTAGGAAGAAGACAAAACGGTAGAAAGAGCGAGAAACAGCATTCATCTCATAGGTCTGTGAAGCCACAAACAAAGAGAAGAGCACGACTACTGGCACAGAGCCGATTACAATAATGACTGTATTAATGAGTGACTTAACAAAAACTGGATCATTGAACATCCGAATGTAGTTATCAAAACCAACGAATGTAAATGAAGTCATTGTATAATTAAAGAAACTAGTGATAAATCCCATTATCATAGGCGCCAAAACAAATACTGTAAAGAATATAAGAATTGGAGCTAAAAACGCATATGATATTAGGGTTTCTTTCATTCTGATTTTATTGACTTTCACAATGAGGTACCCCTCTTTCAAGATTTTCTAACAAAATACCCCTTTTTCTATTTTTAGAGACTGACAACAGAAAAAGGGGCGGATTTTAAACTTGCTTATTTTTTAGTAATCGTTTCGTTTGCTTTTTCAGTAAATGTCTTCAAAGCAGGCTCAACTTTTTCATCTCCATTAGATACAGATTGCAACATTGGGAACCAGAGTGTTCTCATTTCTGCAAATCCATCAATGGTGTTGTAGTATGGTGAGTAGTATTTAGTCCAGCCACTGATTGTTTCCATACGCTTGTCATCATAGAGTTTACCAAATGATGTACGAACTGGGAAAGCACCTGTACGAACAACGTTCTTAGGTCCCCATTCTTTGTCATCAGCGATGAATTTCACAAATTTCTTAGCTGCTTCTACTTTCTTGTCGTCTTTGTTGTTAAAGACTGCAAAACCATTTACAAGATATTCAAGTGCTGGTTTACCTGAGTCTGATGGAAATGGTACTTCAACCACTTCTACTTTACTTGCTTCCAACAATTTAGCTTGGATACCATTTTGTGCTGGTGCCCAAAGAACAGTATAAGAAGTTTGACCGTTAGCGAAGTTTTGGATATCTGCTCCGCCATCGTATTGAGAACCGTTCATCATAAGGCCATTGTTGATCCAGCTCACTGCTTTTTCAAGACCTTTGACAAATTTCGGATCATCAGTTGTATATTTAGTTACTTTTTCGTCTGTAACAGATCCACCGTAGAGGTTAGCGATGAAGGCACGAGTTCCTTGGTCTCCACCTTGACCGTTACTGAAGAGAGAGCCAGGTGTATAACCTTTATCTTTAAGCGCTTTCAAAACTTTTTCAAAGTCATCTGTTGTCCAGCCTTCTTTAACTAGGTTGAGGACACCAGCATCTTCCAACATTTTCTTATTCATTGCCATGTAGAATGGAGCAGAGCTGATTGGATACATATAAGCTTTGTCTCCAGCTTTGCTGGCTTGGATAATGTTATCGTTGTTAACATCTTTGACGAAATCATCTGTGAAGAGGTCGTTCAAGTCTGCCAACTTACCGTTTTTACCGTATTGAATAATCCGGCCTGGTGCATCGAAGAGCACGTCTGGCGCTGTTCCAGCCTCGATAGCTGTCGTAATTTTTTCTGGACCTGACTTGAAGTCGATTGTTTCCAAATTAACATGAATATCTGGATTTGCTTTTTCAAATGCTTCAATGATGGATTTCTCATAAGTTCCCACACCATCGCTGGCATTTTCTTGAGTGAAGACCGGGAATGCCCACCAAGTAATCTCTGTCTTACCAGATTTATCACCAGAGCTAGCTGCTTTATTTGAGCTACCACCACCGCTACAAGCTGC
Organism: uncultured Streptococcus sp.; assembly: GCF_938020365.1. Classification (GTDB taxonomy): domain Bacteria; phylum Bacillota; class Bacilli; order Lactobacillales; family Streptococcaceae; genus Streptococcus. The sequence continues at coordinate 7,721 of NZ_CALIIB010000115.1, forward strand.
TAACGTAAGAACTGCGGCTCCCGCTACCAATGAACAAAGCAATTTCTTCATTTTCATTTGTTTTTCTCCTTTAAAATTAAGATTCCAAGCTGACCTAAACAGCTTTTACCTGCCTATTGGAGAGTGGGACGGACCTCTTTCATTAGGCGCCCCAGCCTCGTTTTTCCTGTGTTATTTCTCTGGACAAGCGTCCACCTATATTTGATTAAAATCCTAAACTTTTAAAAGTACAATCACTCCTTCTCTGTGACCTTTCTTTTATCCTAAAATAAAGTCAGTCAGTTCATTTTAGGTTGTTTTACACAGTAATTCGTTTTTGAGTCTCACTATCAAACAGATGACTCTTAGGTAGTTTGAAGGTGAAGCGAAGCTTCGAACCTGGCTCCAGATAATTGGAAGCATCTACCTTGGCTGAAAACTCTTGGCTGCCCACCTTACAGTAGAGCACTGAGTCACTACCCAGCAACTCTGACACGACAACTTCCGCATCGACCACATCGCCAGGGAAAGTATCCTCTACAATCAAGTCGGCTGAGATATCCTCTGGTCGGATACCCAAAATAACTTTCTTACCTTGGTAGCCTTTTTCTGTCAAAAGCTTCTCTTGACCACCTGTCAGGGTAAGATTGAGTTGATCACCATCAGTCAGTTGATGACCAGATACCATCACTTCAAAGAAGTTCATAGCTGGACTGCCGATAAAGCCTGCAACAAACTTATTCGCTGGTTCATTGTAAAGCTCTTGCGGAGTTCCGACTTGCTCAATCCGGCCGATAGTTCCCGTGCCCGCTTCATTTTTCGTCGCTGACATGATAACAATGCGGTCGGCCAAGGTCATTGCCTCGGTTTGATCGTGGGTAACGTAGATGGTTGTTGCTCCGATACGGCGGTGGATTTTGGCAATCTCAGCACGCATGGACACCCGCAGTTTCGCATCCAAGTTTGACAAAGGTTCATCCATCAGGAAGACCTTGGCATCTCGGACGATGGCCCGTCCCATAGCTACCCGTTGACGTTGACCACCAGACAAGTCCGCTGGTTTGCGGTCTAGAAATTCTTTCAAACCAAGGATTTCAGCTGCTTCTTGCACCCGTTTGTCGATATCTTCCTTGCTGTACTTGCGCAGTTTCAATCCAAACGCCATGTTGTCATAGACTGTCATGTGTGGATAGAGGGCATAGTTCTGGAAAACCATGGCAATATCACGATCCTTGGGAGCAATATCATTGACTAGTGTCTCATCGATATAGAGCTCGCCCTCAGTGATGTCCTCCAGTCCCGCAATCATACGAAGCGTTGTGGATTTCCCACATCCAGAAGGGCCAACAAAGACGATAAATTCTTTATCTTTGATTTGCAAGTCGAAATTTTCTACAGAGTAGAAATCACTATTAGGATATTTTTTGTAGAGCTTATTTAACTTTAAGGTCGTCATTGCTTTACCTCACTTTATTTTACTGCTGCAACGAAACGCTCGGTGATTTCCTTTGGTCGAGTAATGGCTCCGCCTACTACAATACCGCGGACACCCAAATCATGGATTTGCTTGGCTTGATCTGGATAGTGGATCTTACCCTCAGCAATCACATCCACCCCCGCATCACAGAGCTTCTTGACCAGTTCAAAATCTGGTCCGTCTACCTTAGGACTGTAGGACGTGTAGCCTGATAAGGTCGTACCAACAAAGTCAACGCCAGATGCTACAGCTGCCACACCTTCCTCAAAGGTACTAATGTCGGCCATCAGCAGTTGCTGCGGATATTTCTTCTTGACTTGGCGGATAAAGTCCTCAATCTTCAAACCATCATAGCGTTCCCGCTGGGTGCAGTCCAGAGCGATGACCTCGATATCAAGGGCAGCCAGCTCATCCACTTCCCGCATGGTCGCAGTGATAAAAGGCTCCTGTGGTGGATAGTCCCGTTTGATAATCCCGATAATCGGGAGCTTGGTTACTTCCTTAATCTCCTTGATGTCTCGCACGCTGTTGGCTCGAATACCAACCGCTCCGCCCTCTTCAGCCGCCTTGACCAAGAGAGGGATGACTCCACCAGCCTCCGTATAGAGGGGCTCATGAGGCAGAGCTTGACAGGAAACGATAATGCCATCTTTGATTTTTGCAATTAATTGATCTTTGCTAATCTGTGACATAAATAATCTCTCCTTTTTCTATGTTTTCTCCGTTCTTTTTATAATGCCATTATATACAAAAAATAAAGCGCTTTCAATGCGTTTTGAGATTTAGATTTTAGTTTCTAAAAACCGACTTCCTTTCTTAAAAGCTGAAACTACTTTCAGGATTAGAAGTGTTTCTACAAAAAAGTTACTATAGATTTTTGAATATTTATCATAAAAAGCCTGAGATTATGCTAACCTCAGACTTAGTTTCTTTCTTGCTACTATCTATTTTTACCAGTCTTTAAAAGCTTCCAGCAAAGAAGGATGGTCAATCTTTGAGCCGCAAAGCCAGTTGAAAACTTTATCATTGACATAGACATTCATGGCTTCATGCTCGTACTCTGGCATGAGATGGTGCTCCTTAGTACACTCCAGCCGGTTGTAAATCGCAAACTGGGTAATCGGATAGCAAACATCGTCAGCCAGTCCGGTTATCATCCGCACGCTCCCTTGAATGCGGTGAGCCATATTTTTCACATCGATATAGGACAAGGTCTGGATAATCTCATCCTCCGTTTCGTGGAAAGGATCGTGGAACTTAAAATAACGAAAGAGCTCATCATAGGCCTCGCTGGTATTGCCAATCTCCAACACCCTCCGAAAGTCTGACAAGAAAGGATAGGTAGCCACTGTCTGCTTAATGCGCGGATTGAGAGCCGCTGCCACCAAAGACAAGGCTCCGCCCTGAGAAGCACCATAACTGGATAGATGCTCCTCGTCTACAAGGTCCAAACTCGCCACAATCTCAACCAAGCTGTAAATATCTAGATAGACATCCTTATAAAAGAGACACTCTGGTCCATCCACTGCCCCACGGATAATCTGTCCCTTGACCGTATTGCCTCTTACAGGCGCTCCTCCATCAAAGGAATAGCCTGACTGGCCGCGTACATCCATAGATACAACACCATAGCCAGCAACCGTATAAGCTAGCATATCGGCCCAATCCCAGCCACGCCCCATATAACCGTGGAAATGAAAGATAATCGGAACTTTTTTACTCGATTTAGGAAGGACCATACGGGCATAAGTTCGCCCCTGATTCGTCCCCTCAAACACTAGCTCATAGCAGGTCACCCCAGCGATTTGAAAGTCTTTCTCAATCAGCTGATAGTCTGGCAAGCTACTCAAACTGCTAATCTGACGATCCCAAAAAGCATCAAAATCCGCTGGAACTTCATCCCTGCCTCTGTAATCCTTTGCCTCTGCTAATAAATCTGGATTGCGCATCTCATCCTCCAACACTATTGTTTTTGTAAACCCTTACAGAAATAATAGCACAGCGCCTTCCCTTTTTCAATCCTTTGCAATATTAAGAATTTAATTTCTGTTTTTGCTGTGATTCTTTTTCTTTTTGAAACTAGTTTCAAAAATAGGTCGGAGAAGTTCCCTGACCTCTTTTTTGAGATTACATTATTAAAAACAAAGAAAGCGAGGTGAACAAAGAATCACACCTTTCAACCTGCTCTTTGTACATTTGATAAAAATTCTTGATAGAGTTGATTTCTAAGTAGCAACTGATGATGAGTTCCTTGATCCACAATCTGTCCAGTTTTATCCAAAACAAGAATCGAATCTGCTTTCTTGACTGTATGCAAACGATGTGCAATCGTCATGCGTGTTTTACCTGCTGTCAACTTATCAATTGCTTTACTGATTCTTTGTTCTGTCACACTGTCTAAACTGGCTGTTACTTCATCTAATAGATATATTGGATGCTCCAGCAATAAAGCCCTCGCAATATTAAAACGTTGCTTTTGCCCCTCGGACAACCCAGTACCACTATCAGAAATTTCCGTATCTAAACCTTTGTCTAAATCCCTTATCAAAGATACCAAACCCAATTCTTCTAAGACTTCATTCATCCGTTCTTCTGAGACGATTTTATTTTTCCCATAGAAAAGATTTTCCCTGATCGTTCCATGAAACAAGGTATTATCTTGAGGAATATAAGCTACCATATTTCTCAGCTGCTCCTCAGATAAGTCTGCTAAGTTCTGACTTCCAATGAGAATCTCTCCCTTATAATCTTGATAGAATTTCATCAATAGAGCAAAAATAGTCGATTTCCCTGCACCACTTGGTCCAACAATTGCAGTATGCTGTCCCGCTTGAATATTGACGGATAAATCGTTTAAGACATTTTCCTGATCATAAGAAAAATTAACATTCTTCATGATGATACTCGATCCAGATAGTTCTAATCCTTTTTCTCCTCCTACTTCTTTGTCTAACTCTACCATCTCCATGAGACGATTTGAAACACTCTGAAACTCTGTCCAATCCGTCATAGATTCAGAGATATCTGTGATGGGGTCAATCAACCGTGTCAGATAAAGAACAAAAGTCATCAGAGTACTCATGGTCATATTGTTTTTAGAGACTTCCAAACCAGCTACCACCAATAGTAAAATGATAAAGGTCATGGTCAGCCCATTTGATAAGGTATTCTGAATAGAGGACAAGCCGATAATCTTTTTAAAGTTGTGGGTTAACTGATTAAAAAAGTGAGCCATGGATTCTTCTTCACTCTTTTCGCCATTGAAGGATTTCATCAAACGGATATGAGTGAAACGATGACTAATTCGACCAGAAATGTCTCCCAGCCCTTCTTGATAGTTTGTGTAGTGACTTTCTAGCCGATGATTTATCGGAATGATTACAAATAATAAAATCGGAAATAGCAAGAAAGACAGTAACGTCAAGGGCAGACTGATATTTACTAGAAAATAGAGAGAACCCATAATCACAATCCCATTTAAAATAAGATTTGGCAATACCGATGTGATAAAGTTCAAAATAACAGACATATCATTTGTTAGCCGACTAGCTACATCACCCGATGGATGATTTTCTAGTTCCTTGACAGAGGTTACTAACAGGGAGGCATATATATGCTTTTGGAGCTTGTTTACAGCTTGACTGCCACACAAGCCGATCACATAGCGTGACAAAGCTTGGACAGAAAACACGAGCAAGAGCGATGCGATGGAGACCGCTATTGTTATTGGGTTAGATATGAGCGTGATTAAAAATTCTTCATTCAGTAAGTTCCCCATAAATTGTGGAATAAATAAACTCATAATCGTTCCAATAAAGCTCAATCCTAAGCCAAAAAGAAATTTTGGCTTATTGAGGTACTTGATAATCAACTTTAAGAGTTTTTTGTCCATCCTTAAAACTCCAGACTTTTAAATTTTTTTATACTTAAGGTGTTCAAAACAAGACCATAGACTGCCGTTACCGTCACTGGCCCAACCAATCCAATCCAGATGTTTTCAACTGTCTGCATAAACTGCTGGTAACCTGTTGGCAAGAGTGCTGCAATTGGGCCCCCTATCGCTGATAGAATCATCATTGTTACTGTCAATACAATGGCAATTGTCATAGTTGTCCCAGTCCCAAAACGTAAAGAGGCAAAGGATGCTACAGAAATAGCTAAAACTCCTTTTAAGAATACTGTGAAAATACTAACCATCTCTAACAAAGTATAGTAAAGTGTATCCGATACAATTTGAGTTGTCCCAAACTCCATATGTACGACTCGTGTGTAATGAACAAGCAAAGAAGAAGCAAAAAATAATGCAAAATAAATAGAAAGAATAAGGAGAAGACTGAAATATTTTGAGAAGTAAATAGATTTTCTATCAATATCCTTGTAGAGAAACATCGTATGATCATCCGTTTCTCTCCTGAAAACAGAAATTGTCAAAAAGTATAGGGCTAAAGTCGGCAAAATCATCATATCCATCGAATTAAGCATCATATCTGCAAAGTCAATGTAGGCAACCTTACTACCATCCGCATTTGCAATTTGCATAAAATTAGACTCTCCAAAGAAAGAAGCCGCTAAATAAACGAGTGGATAAAAACTAAAAGCAAGAAAAATTTTCGTTTCTTTTCGCTTCCAGACCGATTCAAATACTGCTGAAAAAATATTCTTCATCATTATCCTTTCATAAATACTTCCTTGAGATGATTTTCTTTGACATCAATCGATTCAATCATATCATTCTCCGCAAGAACCTTAAAGATTTCATTTAAAGTAGAGCGACTACTAGCTGTAGAAATGTCCAATAGCCTACCCTCAAGCATCACATCAGATGATAAGTAACTGTCTAGTAATGCAGTATTTGCGCTAGGATGTAGGTGAACAACTACACTTGGCTGCTCTTTCCCTTCAAACGAATCCACCAATTTCCCACCTTCAATATATACATATCGATTACACAAGGCCTCTAACTCACCTAACTGATGACTTGAAATCAACATAGAAATCTGACGTTCACTTGACCACTGTTTCAAAATATCAATTAATTTTTGAACACCAATAGGATCTAAGCCAACAAACGGCTCATCTAGAATCAGAAAATCAGGTTCTGCTACTAAAGCAATCGCTAAAGCTGTCCGTTGTTTCATCCCAAACGAGAAACCTTTCGGTTTACGGTTGCGAGCTTCCCAAAGTTCTACTAAACGAAGTGTTTTTTCGATATTTGAGTACCATTCCTGCTTCCCGTGTAATTTGAGATAAAATTTTAAATTATCCATCACAGACATTTCTGGGTAGAAAACTGGATCAATCATAATCCCAAAATCTTCCAATACATTATCTTTGCTATTAATATCAATACCTCTATATGTTATTGTCCCAGATGTTGGTCGTTGAGATTTTGCCATCATTTTCATCAAAGTCGATTTTCCGGCTCCATTCTTACCAATTAAACCAACAATTTCTCCTTTCCCAATTTCAAGAGAGACGTCTGATAGAGAATAAAAATCATTTCCTTTAAACTTTTTTGACAGATTTTCAATTTTAAGCATGTTTTACCCCCTTACTGGAAACCTTATTTGAAATAAAATGCGATGCTAATGACACTCCGTAAAATAGCAAACTAATAAACAAAATCTGTGAACCATCAAATAAGTTCAGTGCAATATCTAGTTGCATATCTTCATCTGATATCATATTCATCTGAGCAAACTCTATCCAAGTACCATTTGATGAGGTCAGGTAAGCAAATAAAAGATACGCAGCCACTGATACAGTTGGTAAAACAAGAGCTGTCCAAAATTTCCATTCTCCTTTTTGAACTTTATAAACGATAAAATTCAAGAGTAAAGGAAGTGCATAAATAACTAATAAAACTAAAGGTACTGATAAAAAAGGTAGTAGGTAACTTGTAGCAAGTGCCAACACTGCATAAATCACAACAGCAAATAAAAGTAATAACATTTTTTCTCCTTAGATTAAATAATTGATTGATAAAGATTGTAAATCCAATGTCCACCGATAGCGTACTCCAAACCAAATTTTGTCGCCAAAATTGAAAATAGAATACCCAGTGGGGTTCTGATGAGTAGATTGTCTATCATAGGATAGTTTAGATGAAGTAAAATACCGAATAACAATGACGCAATAATGATTGACCAAAGGCGGGAATAATTGTTTCTCAACACTTTATAGATGACAAATCGAAATAGAAACTCCTCGCACATAGAAATCACCATTTGATGAAAATACTCATCGCTTTTTAAAAAATAATGATTGACTAGAAAGATAAGCAAGGCAAGACATAAATAGGACTGCCAGTGAAAAACTACATCTGTTTCCTTTGAGTAGAGACCATATTTCAATGATAAAGTATGAGGAATAAGCATAAATCCAATTGGCATAAAACAAATGAGGGCAATAAGATAAGACAACTGTAGCTGTTGGCTAAAACTTATAAATACGATAGAAGTTCCTAATGAATAGACTAGAAATGCTATACCAATTAAACTGATTGGTGTCATTAAAGATAGAAGATTATATTTCATCATGTTTCCTAAAATTCTATATGTTTAAATTTCTGTTTTCCTTTGATGTAAAAGAAGAGTATATAAAGAACTGATATTCCTACCGCAACTAAGCAAGCTAGTGGAAAATTCTCTTGGGACAAGTCTGCATAGCCGTTTGGAAACAAATAGTTAATCCCAATCAACACAGGAGCAACTGAGGCAGCTAGCGAAAAGAACACTCCCGTTAAAACTGTTTGAACCGTTTTTGAAGTCACCGAAATCATTACTACTAATAGTAGTGTAATCAGATTCAAACTAATAGTAGATAACAATGAAAAAATTGTCGAAAAAATATCTGGAACTTTTTCAGAAATAAAATTAGCAGGAACAGCCCCTTGTGAGAATAATATACCGTAGTAAGATAGCACACTTGTCATAACCGTTCCTAGTAGAAATAAAACATATACAACTAATAAACTGCCTAACTTCGCTTTAAAAATCTGTGAGCGATTGATGTCTTTGTATAGAAATAGAATCCCCGAATCAATTTCATCTTTAAAAACAGAGGATATAACGAGTGAGAATAATAAGTTAGGCAATATCAAACGATATTGAGTGCTAATGGTTGTAGCAAGAAACTCTGAAAAATTCCCTGCCAAACCTGTGCTCGTCCCGTCCATAAATTCTGTTAAAAGTGGAACTAATAAAGGAAGAAGTATAAAAATTAAAAATATCTTAACATCCCTTCTGTTAAAAACAGATTTAAATATTGCTTTAAATAGTGTCATTGTCATCTCCTGATTCACTTATTAATAAAATAGAGCTTAAATAACTTACATTAAGCTCCATTTTATTAATAGTTAATATAAAATTAACTATTAATAAAACTAAGACCTTCAATTGTATGCTACTTACTTAAATTGCGTGACGGCCACGGGTATAGGTATAACTGATAATACCAAGGTTGATGGTGTTGCGTTTCGATGCTTTTTTAATTTGTTTTGCCATTTTATGTTCCTCCTTAAATTGAATGACGGCCACGGGTATAGGTGTAGCTGATAATACCGAGGTTAATGGTATTACGTTTTGGTGCTTTTTTAATTTGTTTTGCCATTTTATATTCCTCCTTAAATTGAATGACGGCCACGGGTATAGGTGTAGCTGATAATACCGAGGTTAATGGTATTACGTTTTGGTGCTTTTTTAATTTGTTTTGCCATTTTATGTTCCTCCTTAAATTGAATGACGGCCACGGGTATAGGTGTAGCTGATAATACCGAGGTTAATGGTATTACGTTTTGGTGCTTTTTTAATTTGTTTTGCCATTTTATATTCCTCCTTAAATTGAATGACGGCCACGGGTATAGGTGTAGCTGATAATACCGAGGTTAATGGTATTACGTTTTGGTGCTTTTTTAATTTGTTTTGCCATTTTATATTCCTCCTTAAATTGAATGACGGCCACGGGTATAGGTATAACTGATAATACCAAGGTTAATGGTATTGCGTTTCGGTGCTTTTTTAATTTGTTTTGCCATTTTATGTCTCCTTTAATCTATTTTGTTCTTTTTAACCATGGCTTTGGATAAGATTGTTTCGTTATGAAGTCACTGTCTTCCAAAATCCAATGATTAGCTAACTGATGTTTCATGCATTTTGTTCTCCAAGTTCTTTATGTTATGTGAATTACTATCATTTAACGATAAATGCAAAACACGGATGCTTACATTTGAATGACCGTTTTTTATACACTGGTGTATAAATTGTCTGCCTCATGCCTCTTCTCCTTTTTCAAACCTATTTTAATTTTTCAAAAAAATCAAAATCCCTAAATGTACGATTGTATTTCAGAGTCATATCAAGTCCTTCTGTGATATCTGATACTGTAATTCGTGCAGTAGGAGAGATATTTTTCAAAGTATAAACTCTAAGAATATTTCTTTTAACCGTAATCAAGTCTAACAAGTAACCATTGATTCTTATCTCCACTTGTATTAGGGTATCATATGACTGTCGAATGACTAATACATCTCGTACGCCAACTCTGTACAAATTTGGTATATTATTGAATCGTTCGAATATTAATGTGCAGTAACTTTTTGTATTTACCCCCACCAACCACCGATAAAACCCAGCAAATTAAAAAATTTAAACATTTGTTTTTCCTCTCTGATGTCTTACTTACAAAAATAATTATATCAGCGCAACAAAAAATCACCAATGACAGAAATGTCACTCTTTTTTTAACAAATAGATAGTAAAATCCGAACAAAACAAAAAACTTTTGGCAATTATTAATAAAAATGCCAAAAGTTTTATTTTGTCAAGACATTGATGTCACTATTCACAAATTATCGAATATATTTTTTTATATCTTCCTGCCATTCTATATCAAGACTCGTTATCAATTCCTCATTTCCAAATATTTGAGCAACCACTTTCGCCTCTTGATACTTTCGATTTGCCTCATTAAAATCACACTGAATATAATATTTCCACTCGACCATTAAAATTAATGGTTTCTTTTGGAAATCTCGGGTTCTATTCATAATATAATTTAACTTATCTACTGCCATCTTAAAATAGGAGAACTCTCCAACAAGCTCCAAACAGCACAGTGCTGCAAACAGAGCATCCCGCAATAAATATAAATCTTCTAATTCAGTTTCTTCTATTTGATGACATAGCTTTTTAAATAGAAGAACAATTTCTTCTTGCGTAGTTTCTTTTATAAATCCTGAATTCAATCCATCCATTAATGCACAGAGAAAATAAAGTCTTGATTTCAATAATGTACTAGTATGAAACGGTTCTATGTCGACTAGACTGTCAAAACTATTCTCCAACACACCTTGACCATATAATGAATTTTGGCCTGCCCGCACCTGGTCAATCGCCTGCAAGCAATCGATCATTATCTGCTCATCTCTTGGAAGATTGTCATAAAAGTCCTCAAAGATTTCATCAAAATACGCATCTTTTTGTTCTTGCAGTTCCTTATCCCCATAGTCAGGGTGATGAAGCAGAAAATACTTGATTTCCTTATAACGCTCTGGCAACTCTTGATAGTCAGGCATGAGGATATAGGCTGGAATCTCCAATTTTTCTGCAATATGCTCCAGAGTTTTCAGAGTGGGATGAAACTCTCCTTTTTCGATACGTGCCAACTGGCGGACAGACAAACCAGACTCATCATCACAAAAGGCCGGACGGCTCAAACCTTTCTTTTTACGCAACTCCTCTATTCTTTTACCAACATTATTCATCAACCAAAACCCTCATTATTATTTGAAAAAAAATAATTTAATTATCAAAGTTTTCTGTTTTTATTATATCAGAATTCCTCCAATCACGCCAAAAAAGAGGCTGGGACAAAAGTCCTAGCCTCTCAATTGTCTTTGGATTGTCGA
>NZ_CALIIB010000116.1 GCF_938020365.1 uncultured Streptococcus sp.
AGAGGAGCTAGGATAAAGCGTCCAACTAAAGTGACAATTGTATCTTTATCAAAAGCAATCGTATTCAAGCCTGCCTTTGCAAGAACAATACCGATATAGACAAGAGATAATGGTGTTGTTAAACTACCAATATAAGTCAAGGTACTTTCCGCAAAACTTGGGACAGGAAGACGGAACACTAAAAATACGAGGGCTACGAGAAATCCCAATAAAGGTGCTGGGAAGAGCTTCTTCCAATTGAATTTTTGAGCTTGATTTGAAGCCCCTTCTTTGCTATCCGAGGTCATTAGATAGACACCTAATGTCCAAGTAGATACCGTATTTGTAATATAATACACCAAGAAGTAGGGAAGAGCTTGATTTCCAAACAGAGCTATGTTTAAAGGCAAACCAATAAAAATGGTATTGGCATTCACGAAGGTATTAATCATGGTTCCTCGACGGCCTGGGCGCACTCCAAAAAGTTTCACCGCTATAAAGGCCATTAGGTAACCGAGAATGAAGGCGATAAACGTATACAATAAACCGCCAGACAAGCTAATCAATTTATCTAACGTCAAATATCTAAGGACAGAGGTAAAAATTGCCACTGGCATGGCCACATTCATAATGAGTTTAGATAAATCATTTCCAAAACTCTCTTGAAACCAACCACGGACTTGCAAGAAGTAACCTAAAATGATAATGACGATAATAGGTACAATACTCTGAATTGAAGTTAAAAAGATATCCATAGTCTCCCTTTCTACATGACATAGCGTATATTTAAAGGCGTACGGAACATCCAGTCATACTCGTACACCCTATTCCCATTCACTTATTTATAGGTTGGATACCATTTCAAATCACGAACTGCTTTGGCCATATCTGTTTCCTTAGCGCGTGCAAGACCTTGCTCTTGCGCTTTTTTAGCGACTGCTTCCGCTACTTTAATGGAAACATTTGCTACATACTTGAACGGCGGCAAAACAGGAGCTCCTGGTTGGCCTGGATTGACAATACCACTCAATGAATGAGCCGCTGCTCCAATCATTTCATCTGTTAAAAGACTTGCTTCAGAAGCCAGCATACCTAGACCAAGACCCGGGTAAATCAAGGCATTATTGGCTTGACCAATCACATAGTCTACACCTTTATAAGAGACCGTATCAGCAGGAATTCCTGTTGCGACAAAAGCTTTGCCATCTGACCATTCGATCAAATCTTTAGCGCTTGCTTCGGCCAGCTTGGTTGGATTTGATAATGGGAAGATCATTGGACGTTCAGTATTTTCGCACATAGCTTCTACTATTTCTTTAGTGAAGGTATTAGGTTGAGTTGAAGTTCCTACAAGAATGGTTGGCTTCACAGTCTTCACTACTTCAAGCAGGTCAGTCAACTTGTCTGCGTTACTAAAGTCGGCACGTTTCTTAGCAAACGGTTTTTGTTCAGGAGTTAGGTCATCCATGTCATCAAAGAGAAGACCTTGTTTATCAACCATAAAGAAACGTTTATAGGCTTCTTCTTCAGAAAGACCTTCACTCACCATTTCGCGAAGAACACGAGAGGCAATTCCTGCACCCGCAGTACCACCACCATAGCAGAGATAAACTTGATCTGTTAATTTTTCACCACTAATATCTAGTGAACCAAAGATACCACCTAAGGTAACGATTCCTGTACCTTGAATATCATCATTAAAGGTTGGAATTTGCTTCCGGTATTTTTCTAGAATATTGGCAGCATTCAAGCGACCGAAGTCTTCCCAGTGAAGGTAGAGTTTAGGAAAGAGACGTTCTGCTGTTTGAACGAATTGGTCAATGAAGTCGTAGTAACGATCTCCGCGGACCCGTTCGTGACGATTTCCTAAGTAATTAGGATTGTTACGAAGCTCTTCACGGTTAGTCCCTGCATCAATGACTAAAGGAAGGACCATAGAAGGATCGATTCCAGCAGCACCCGTATAGACCATCAATTTCCCAACAGAAATATCGACACCATTTGTTCCCCAGTCTCCAATTCCAAGAATTCCTTCTGCATCTGTTACAACAATGAGTCGAATCTCGCGATCCCCGGCAGCATTTTTCAAAGTAGCTTCAATATTTTCAGGATGATTAATATCAAGGTATCCCGCATATTGTGGATCTACAAAGAGATCACTATAGCCTTCAATGGTATCTGCAATGGTTGGGTCATACACAATTGGATTGAATTCTTCCAAATGTTGAGAAAAGAGGTAATAGAAAAGAGTCCGGTTTGTGTTAAAGATTTCCATTAAGAACAAACGTTTTTCCAGGTCATTGACCTTTGTTTGCATTTGTGCATAGGTTTGTGCTGCTTGTTCCTCAATCGTTTGAACATAAGGTGGCAGTAAACCAATAAGGCCTAGTTCCTTTCGCTCCTCTAAGGTAAAGGCAGTTCCCTTATTAAGGAAAGGATTGTTTAAAATATCATGTGCAGTCATAGTGCAACCTCCTTTTTACTAATATTATACCATTAAAATAAATCGTTTACAGAACTTTGTTGTATATAAAATACAATCGTGTACGCATATGTTATAATGAGTTTACGAGAACAATTTTCTAATAAGCTATTTTATACTTAAAACACTATTATTGATGACACGTTAAGTTGTTTTATAAATTTCTGAACTCATCAAACCCTCTACAATTACTCTTTCCTAAAAGTTTCGAGTATAGCAAAATAATCATAGAAATTAGCAATCCTAATCAAAATAAGCATCCTCTAGGTTTGCTATAAAGTACTTTGTGTTTTTTAAGGTGTTTTTTTGTCATACAAAACTTGTATTCTATTTATATGACAACTAAAAACTATTTACAACAATATATTTCCCAAAAAGTGAAATATTTTCGAACACAAAACAAAATGAGCCAGGAAGAACTTTCGGAACAAGCGGGACTCGGGCTTAAGTATATCAACCAACTCGAAAACCAAAACGTGAATCTGACCATTCACAGTCTTGAAAAAGTGATTGACGCCCTAGAGATGACCCCAGAGGAATTCTTCAATTTTGATAGCCTTGAATCAACCTCTGATAAGACTGACAATCTTTCTCTCAAAAGAATCAACATGAAAGTTAAACAGCTCCCTGTTGAAAAACGAGAGAAAATGTTAAGCATTTTCGAAAGTATCTTAGATAATCTTTGATATCCCTGACTCACTTACATTTTAACTGGTGAATATTCGTATAGTCAACTTGTAAGATACGGATAAAATTTATTTATCTGGTGATTTCCACTTATTTTCCTTCTCCAACTAATGAAAGTGAGCCCATATGAATTTAAAAGATCTACAATATTTTTATGACCTCTGCCAGCTTCAATCCTATACGGAAGTAGCAAAACAGCACAAAGTTAGCCAACCTTCTATTTCTTATGCCATCAAGCGATTAGAGGAGACCTTTAATTGTAAGTTGATTCACCACGATCCCTCACACCGATCCTTCAAACTGACTCATCAAGGAGAAATCCTTCTGAAACACACAGAACTGATCTTACCTGAGGTCATTTCTGCTCGCAAAGAAATAAATCGTTCTTTGGCTCATTACTCTACTGTAGGATTTCCTCCTATTATCATACAGTATCTCTTTGCTTCTCTAAATGAAGAAAAAGAATTTGATTTTTTAAAAAAAGTACGCCCCATCCGCGGTGGCTCCGTGGAGTTATTAAACCTTCTCCTCAAGGGGGACCTTGATGCAAGCTTACTCGGTTTGATTGAACCACTCAATCATCCTTCAATAGAGACGCATGAACTATTTCATAAAGAACTGTATGTCGTTTTATCTAAGAACCACCCTCTTGCTACTGTTTCTTCCCTCACTTTTCAAGATTTAGTAGATCAATCCTTTATCCTTTTAGACGAACATTTTGTTCACTTGAAAGCTTTTGAACTTCTTAATCAGAAGTATCAAAACAGGGCAGAAATATTCTTCAAGAGTGACGACATTGTCATTCTTAAAGAACTTTTAAAGAAAGGGATTGGCGTTAGTTTACTAGCTGATATCGCACTCTCTGATGAAGATGATGATTTAATAAAAATCCCTCTAATACCGAAGGACCAGATCACATTTACAGTTTATTACGCTCACCTTAAATCAGCTACACTGTCATCAGAAGTAGAGGATTTATTTAATTTTATTAAACTATACAAACCAAAAGAACTTGGCTCTTTGTCAACTGTAGTAGGTTGAAGAAAAGCTAAGCTCAAGAAAGGACGAAATTCGTCCTTTCTTTTCTGATGTTTAGGGCGATAAAATCGCTTATCACTCAATTTACGGCTATCCTGTTGAATGAGCTTCCAGTAACGTTTGATGGCCTTATATTCATGGGATTTTCGTTCAAACTGATTCATGATTTGAACACGCACACGACTCATAGCACGGATTAAGTGTTGAAGTAAAACAGTCCAGTGGACTGTTTTAGCCTGAGTTCAGAAATATAATAACGAAGGGTGAAAACGATCGAGAACGATTTTAGCACACGGAAAAAGCTGTTTAGCTAAGTCATAATAAGGACTAAACATATCCATAGTAATGATTTTGACGCGACATCGGACGGGTCTATCATATTTAAGAAAGTGATTTTGGATGACAGCTTGTGTTCTTCCCTCAAGAACAGTGATGATATTGAGCTTATCAAAATCTTGCGCAATGAAACTCATCTTCATCTCCCGATTGAAACAGTCACTTCCCTGACTGTTTCAACATCCCAGGATATAATCTCAGGAAGATGCGAAAAATCATGCTTAAAGTGGGAGTCATTGAGCTTTCAAATGACAGTTGAAGTTGAAATGGCCATTTGCTGAGCAATATCGGTCATAGAAGTCTTTTCAACCAACTTTTGAGCAATCTTTTGGTTGATGATACGAGGGATTTGGTGATTCTTCTTGACGATAGAAGTCTCAGCGACCATCATTTTCGAACAATGATAGCACTTAAAACGACGCTTTCCAAGAAGAATTCTAGTAGGCATACCAGTCGTTTCAAGGTAAGGAATCTTAGAAAGTTTTTGAAAGTCATATTTCTTCATTTGATTTCCGCAATCAGGACAAGATGGGGGGCGTCGTAGCCCAGGTTAGCGATGATTTCCTTTTTTATTATAGATTATATAGGACTTTTTTTCTACAATAGAATAGGCTCTATAATATCCATAGGGGATTTACCCACTACAAATATTATAGAGCCTAAAAAGTAAGCCACCGGCTTACTCTTAATCAAATAGTCGGTGTCTTATTTCTTCTAGAGCCATAATGATAAATGGACAGACGAGCAAATAGAGCCAATCATCAAAACCAATCGGAGCTGTATTAAAGAGAGTGTGGAAAAGAGGTACATAGGACAGGATAATAAAGAGAATGATTTCTAAGATAATCCCCAGACTAATAATCTTATTTGCAAATGGTTTGATTTTGAAAATAGATCCTCTACCTTTGCGACTATTCATAGCCATACCAATCTGCGTGAAGATGATAGCTCCCAAAGTCATGGTTGTTGCCTCTCGATAAAGAGGTCCTGAACTAGCTAGATGATTCAGATGTCCTTGATTAACCCAATAATTAAGGAAGAAGGCACCCATAGCCAAAACAGACTCAATCATACCATACCAAGCAAAGGCTTTTAATAATAATTGCCGATTTAACAAACGATCTGATAGGCGTCTTGGTGGCCTGTCCATAATGCCTTCTTCTGGTGGCTCAACCCCCAGTCCCAAAGCGGGCATCATATCTGTTCCAAGGTCAATCGCTAGGATTTGCATAACTGTTAAGGGAAGAGGAATGCGCCCCAAAGAGAACAAGAAGAAAGTAGAGGGTACAGCTTCAGGAGTATTGGAATTAAAAATATAGGTAAGGAATCTTTGAATATTTCGATAAACGGCACGTCCTTCTTCAACAGCATGGACAATAGAAGC
>NZ_CALIIB010000117.1 GCF_938020365.1 uncultured Streptococcus sp.
CAGACGCTCCAAACCGCGCCGAACCGTTTCCACTTCAGGTAATTCAGGCATAAAGTTCCTTTCTTAGTATTCTCAATATCATAGCCCCATAGCAAAGCTGTCCGAAAAATACTCATCCAGCATCAGGCGGTGTTTATCCGATACATTTTCCAGCTCTGCTATTTCTTCTTTAGAAAAAAAGACTAAACGCAGTGTTTCCTCATTATGAAAATTGGAAATATCAATATTCTCCAATGCCTGCAGTTCATACAGAAAGACAACCGTCTGCACTTTGTCACCATTAGGATAAGATTCATCAAAATTCGTATAAACATTCAGCAAGCGCTTGGCTTCAACGGCAATGCCTGTCTCTTCGTAAAACTCACGCACGGCTGCTTGCAGAGAAGTCTCCCCGAGCTCCATAGCTCCTCCAGGAATCGCCCATGTTTTCTTATCGCCTCGTAACTGCAGAAGCACACGGCCGTCCTCGTCTGCTAGAATTCCACCAGCAAAATTCAGAATAACCTTATCATGCCCCACCTTGGAGCGAATATAGGAAATGTAGTCTTTGTTCATTCAATTTTCCTATCTACGATTCAATCAATAATCAGAAATGAACAATTCTTGCTCTTTTAATATTCCTTCTCATTATAGCCAAAGTCCGCCAAATCCAGCTTCTTGTCTCGCCAGTTTTTCTTGACCTTGACCCAGGTTTCGAGGAAGACCTTATCTCCCAGCATGAGCTCAATATCGCGGCGAGCCATAGAACCGATTTTCTTGAGCATGGAGCCACCTTTACCGATGATAATGCCTTTTTGGCTGTCTCGCTCGACCATGATCGTCGCTCGGATATGGACCTTGTCCGTCTCCTCGTCTCGCTTCATGCTATCAACAACTACCGCAACTGAGTGGGGAATTTCTTCACGAGTCAGGTGTAGAACCTTTTCGCGAATCATTTCTGAAACCAAGAAACGTTCTGGATGGTCGGTAATTTGGTCTTCTGGGAAATATTGAAAACCTTCCTCCAGATTTTCACTAAGGATATCAATCAGACGGGAAACATTGTTGCCCTGCAGAGCCGAAATCGGAACGATTTCTTTGAAGTCCATCTGCTGACGGAAATCATCAATTTGCGCCAAAAGCTGATCCGGATGGACTTTATCAATCTTATTGACCACCAAGATCACTGGCACCTTAGCCGCTTTCAGGCGTTCGATAATCATATCATCGCCCTTGCCACGCGGCTCATCTGCCGGTACCATGAAGAGAACCGTGTCCACCTCACGCAGGGTGCTATAGGCAGATTCAACCATAAAATCACCTAGAGCAGTCTTGGGCTTATGGATTCCCGGCGTGTCGATAAAGACAATCTGCTCCTTATCCGTCGTATAAATGCCCATAATCTTGTTGCGGGTCGTCTGAGCCTTGTCACTCATGATGGCAATCTTTTGCCCCATGACATGATTCAAAAAAGTTGATTTGCCGACATTTGGTCGGCCTAAAATGGCTACAAAGCCTGATTTAAAAGTCATTGTTCTATTCCTTCTCTAAAAAATAATATCCCACAGTTTTGGCAGAAAAATAATCAAACCTGTTATAACTGCAAAACCAGAAACCACCAAAACTGCACCAGCTGCCATATCCTTGGCATTCTTTGCCCGCATAGAAAAGTGATAATCACTAGCCAGATCCACAACATTTTCAACAGCTGAATTCATGATTTCAAAGGCGATCACCAAAAAGATGCTTAGCAGCAAGAACAGCCACTCCGTCGCTGAAATCCGAAAAATCAAACCTGCAATGATGGCAGCTACAGCTGAAAGAACATGGCTCCGCATATTCTTTTCTTCCTTAAAAGCTGTGAAAATCCCCGTCAGGGCAAACTCCAAGCTCGATATGACATCTCGATTTTTCCACTTGCGCTTGTTTTTTTTATTGTCTCGTAAGTCCATAAGCTGTCAAAATTTCTTCCTGTAAGCCAAACATTTCTGCTTCTTCTTCTGGTGTATAATGATCGTAGCCGTTGATATGCAGAAAACCATGCACCGCCAAAAAGCCCATCTCCCGTTCAAAGCTGTGGCCGTATTCTTCTGCTTGCTCCCGCGCCTTGTCCACCGAAATAAAGAGCTCGCCGATATAAGCATCAAAATCCTCCAGCATCTCAGCCAGCTCAGGATTATCCGCCAAGTCTTCCTCGTCAAAGGCAATATCCAGCTCTGGCTTGTATTCCAAGCTGATGACATCCGTCGGCCGATCTGTGTCTCGGTATTCCAAGTTGAGCTCATGGCTGCGCTCATTGGTCACAAAGGTTACAGCCATTTCCTTATTTTCTTTGCCCGTCTTTTTAGCCGCAAACTCCAAGATTTCCTGAGTCTGCTTGATGATTTCTTGAGAAACCTGACCGGTTTCATCCACCATTTCGATATACATATTTTACCTGCCTTGCTAATATTACTTTTATTATATCATATTTGGGCGCCTATGAGAGCCACAAGCATTGCATTTAAACGAGGAGAAATCCTAATTTAAAACCAAAAAAGGCTGAGAAAATCTCAACCTCCTTATCTAGTGCTAATTGCCGGGATCGAACCGGCGACCTCATCCTTACCATGGATGCGCTCTGCCTACTGAGCTAAATCAGCATTACCTATCTACTATATCATGTAGATAGGCACTTGTCAATATTCTTTCTCACTTTTTTGCGAAATATTGGTCTCTGGTCAGATAGTAATGCAGCCGCGTCACTATGCGCCCTTCCTCATGCTTGTCCAAGGCTGCGTAAGGCTCTTCGTGCGAAAAGATCATGCCTGACTTTTGCATGACACGACCAGAGGCAGGATTGTAGATATCATGTAAGGCCACCAATTTGTTCATGCCGATTTCCTCAAAAGCCAGCTCAAGCACCGCCCGATTGGCCTCAGTCGTGTAGCCCTGATTCCAGTATTTTTTATGGATCACATAGCCGATAGCTGCCGTTTTCAAATCCAAGCGGATCTTATGCATGTCAATCGTCCCGATAAAGTCGCCAGTCTCCTTCAGCTCAATGCCCCAGCGCCCCAAAGGATTCGCCAAGTAAAACAAGGCAATATTATTGCGGGTTTCCTCTAAATTTTTGTTGGTTGCAAAGGTATAGCGAACATTCTCCTCGTCTGAAGCATATTCAAACATGGCTGGAGCGTCATCCAAAGTCACTGGACGCAAGATCAATCGTTCCGTCTCAATTCTGGAATGCTGGCTCAGCTTAACATAAATATTTTCCATCTCTTCCTCCTAATTTTTCTTAACAGAATAGCATAATTCCCCGTCTAAAACAATCCTTTTTTTCTTGCTTTTTGCGATAGTTTCCTTTAAAATGAAAACATCACAATAATCGACCTAGGTCCCTTTGTAGCCCTGCATTCGGAGAGCCTAGCGTTAGAAAAAGGAGTAAAGCTCTATGTTAATCGGAATTCCAAAAGAAATTAAAAATAATGAAAATCGCGTTGCCCTGACGCCAGCTGGTGTGCACAGCCTTGTAGGAAAAGGCCATCAGGTGCTGATCGAAACAAATGCTGGACTTGGATCTGGCTTCGCAGATGCAGACTATGAAAAGCAAGGTGCAAAAATCGTTGCCACTGCTGCTGAAGCTTGGGCAGCTGAGTTGGTTGTAAAGGTTAAAGAACCGCTGGAAGCTGAGTACCAATTCTTGCGCGACGACCTCCTACTCTTCACTTACCTGCACATGGCCGCTGCTCCCGAATTAGCCCAAGCTATGGTCACTGCTAAAACTACTGGGGTAGCCTACGAGACTGTACGTGACGGACAAGGGCAACTACCACTCTTAGTACCTATGAGTGAGGTTGCTGGCCGTATGGCGGTTCAAATCGGAGCGCATTTCCTAACCAAGCAAACAGGTGGCTCTGGCGTTCTCCTTGGCGGTGTACCAGGAGTGCCAAAAGGTAAAGTCACCATCATCGGAGGCGGTGTTGTAGGAACTCATGCAGCCCGTATCGCTCTGGGACTAGGCGCTCAAGTTACGATTCTCGATATTAGCGCCAAACGTCTATCCGTACTGGAAGAAGTCTTTGGCAATCAAATCCAAACCCTCATGTCCAATCCATTTAACATTGAGGCAAGCGTCCGCGAAGCAGATGTCGTGATTGGAGCTGTGCTCATTCCTGGTGCTAAGGCACCAAAACTGGTGACTGACGATATGGTGAAGCAAATGCGCCCTGGTTCTGTCATTGTTGACGTGGCTGTTGACCAAGGTGGCGTTATCGAGACTGCTGACCGCGTGACCACCCATGATGAGCCAGTTTATGAGAAACACGGTGTCCTCCACTATGCGGTAGCCAATATCCCTGGTGCCGTGGCTCGCACTTCTACCATCGCCCTGACCAATGTCACCCTTCCTTATATCGAAGCGCTGGCTGGCAAAGGCTTCAAACAAGCTATTGCAGACGACGCTGGATTGCGTGAAGGTGTCACAACCTATCACGGTCACATCACTAGCCAACCTGTTGCAGAAGGCTTGAACCTTGATTACACTTCTATTGACGAACTTGTCTAATCATTTTTCTGTTCTATACAAAACCCGAAGGAACTTCTAGTCCTTCGGGTTTCATTTGTCTTAAATTTGAATTTAGTATCACGCTGCCATCCATTTAGACAGGATCAACATTGCTCCAAATCATTAAATTATCAAGTATATTACTCTTTAATAGACATTTTACAAGAAGTATCTAATGCCAGTGATTCCTATTCCTGACTAGGCTCTTCTTTCTGGTAAAAGTTCATCCCAACCTCCGTATCCTCGACCAGAATATCATCAGTCTGCCCCAACAGCAGCAAAGCGATGTAAAAGTCACCAACACAGCCCGCTGCATGAATACTAGCTAGAGGCATGTAGAGAGTTGAACTGAGCAAGCCCAGCATGGCCAATAAGGTCAGAAGCAGGCTAATCAAAACAAAGGGTGCCAAACCAATGACCAAGAAGTCCTTACGATTGTAAAAAGTTCCTGGACTAGTCGCATAAGCCATCCCATTTTTAAAACCAAACTTGACCTTGGCTTTTCCTTTACCAAAAAACTTGAAGAAGAAACCGTGGATGTACTCATGGATGACGACAAGGATAAAGGTAAAAATTAACAAGTAGGCCAGATCTAGACCCGAAAAATCATAATGATCGGCTCGGAAGATTAGCTGGGTCAATTTTGCAAAAAGCATGGAGAAAGGAAAAATCAGCAAGAGCCCCGCTACATTTAGACCGATTGCATATTTCTTTTCTTCCATAAAGTTGATTTTTTTAATAAGTTTCATAAAAGCTCCTCCATCATTTTCGACCTTTACTCAAGACATAGGTGCTTGCACTGATAAAAATAAGAAGCCAAATCACCAAATTAGAGAAATCTTCAATTTTAAATGAGTAGTCTCCTGTTTCAAAGAAGTTGATAAATGGATTCATAAAAGTAAAACGTAGAATATGCTGTATTGTTTTATCAAAGCTAGCAAATAGAGGTAAGAAACTGATCAGCAACAGCGGAAATAAACTATAAACCTGAGCTTGAGATTGTGTCTTGGAAATACCACCAATAAAAAGATTGATTAAAAGGATAATAACAATAATGAAGAGATTGATCAAAAGATAGACAGGCCATTTGCCAGACAGGTCTACATGCAAATAATATGGGAAAAAAAGCAAGGCAAAGACTGTAAATAGGAAGGGATAAACCAGCATGGATAAGAGGTATTCAGTAGAACGAACCCCGCTCAACATCAAGGTTTTTAGATTACGCTTTTCCTTGTCCTCTGCCATCATAATAGACACCATGTAGCCGCCACTCATAGCAAAGGCCATAGGCAGGATCATTTTCAATAGTCCTTGACCTGCATTGCCATTCTTATTTAAAATCATATTGTACAAAAAGAGGAGGCCAAAGGGTAGCAAGACGGATATAAGCAAAGAAGAATTTGTCAATAAAATCTGAGTACGCAGCCATGTGAGAGCTTTAATTTTTTTATACATCTAGTTTTTCTCCTGTTAATTGAATAAAGATTTCTTCTAATGTAGGTTCGCAAGAATGTACTGTAATAGCTAATTTTAGGTCTTTTGTAGCCAATTCTGAGAATGAAATTTGCTCGGTTTCTCCATTTTCATAGCTAATTTTAACTTTCTTGGCTGTGTTATATTTTTGAATAATAGCTTTCGGCTCGCCATATTCTACTAATACTCCCTTATTTAGCAGGGCCAGTCGATCACAAAGGACGCTAGCCTCATGCATATCATGCGTCGTCAGAAAAATGGTTGTTCCCTTTTTCTTCAGCTCAAGCAAAAGCTCATGAATTACCTTGGAAGTACGAGGATCAAGCCCACTCGTTGGCTCATCCAAGAATAAGACCTCAGGATTATTTAAAAGAGCCCGAGCTAGAAACATCCGCTGCTTCATACCTGTCGAAAGTTTTTCTGCTACAATATTTTTGCTCTCTAACAAACCAACCTGCTCTAAAACTTCATCTATCCGTTCATTTTTTAAACCGTATAATTTCGCATATATCTGCAAGTTTTTATAGAGAGTCATCTTCTCATAAAAGCCACTTGTATCAGATACTAGGCCAATTTTCACCAAATCCTGAGCATTAATAGCATCTGAAGCTTTACCAAGGATTTTACTTTGACCATTATCGGCATCAAGCTGGCCTGTCAGGATATTAATTAAGGTTGTTTTTCCCGAGCCAGATGGTCCTAAAAATCCGAAAATTTCTCCTTGATTGATATGAAAATTAATCCGTTCTAAAGCTTTTTTCTCTCCAAAACTTTTAGAAATATTCTCTACTTGAATCACTTGTGACATAAGGCCTCTTCTCACTTTCTTACTTGTAATAACGTTTAACAATTTTGTACTGGCTGACAGTAACATAAAGATAGATGACCGATACCGCAATCCAAGCCAAAATCGTATCCAATTGGAATAGGAAATTTAGCAGTATCAGTCCAATATAGATACTAGGAAAGATAAAGCTCACTAGTTTCATGACTAATTCAAAATTTTCTTCATAATTAATCTGTTTTTCTGCCTCATCCATTTTATCCATTAAGAAATCTCTGGTTTCCCTGACATTGCTATAGCGAGGTAGCTCTTCTCCATTCACCGTTTTAAATCCTTTTCGAACTAAAATGCTGGCTACAGTTATCAAAAGAATCAAGAAGAAAAGTTTACCAAAGGCTAGCAGAATATTAAAATTTGTGTGACGGATTCCCTCTGCAAAGCCAGTAGCCGCATAAAACATAAAGGGAATCTGCATTAAATTTGTTAAAATACCAGCTAAAGCATAAGCTCGATTTCCCGCTTGTTCTAATGATTCTATCTCCTCGTCATCTTCCATCTTCTCCAAGCGTGACATACTTTCCCGGCTGATGTGAAGATAGTAAAGCGTTCCTAGAAAAAGTAGAAATATAGCTACTATCATGATATCTTGCACTGCCTTCAGGCTGATCAACTGGCTAAAATCAATTCTAACTGCTAAGTCATAGTAACCGACCAGAGAGCCAGCGATAAAACCCACTACACCTCCCACAGCAATAAACACAACATTTCTCCAAAAACGGTATCGAGTTGATTTCATTCTTTTTTCTTTCATTCTAATTCTCCTTCTTTTTCTCAGCATCCATTTCAGCCATAACAACGGCATACATACAAATCACCAGAGGCAAATCAAGCAGTGGCTGCCAAGACAGCATGTGCAAACCACCCAAGATAATCGTAACAAAATGGACCAATAAACTATAAATACAATCACTAAGATATTATTTCATCTACTTTATCTCTTTTTTATATCTACTCTTCCTCCACTAGGCGAAAGACATTTTCGACACTTTCGTTGAAAATCTGAGCAATTTTGAGAGCAATGACCACGGAGGGCGTGTATTCATCCCGCTCCAGCAAGCTAATCGTTTGCCGCGACACGCCGGCTTTCTTGGCTAAGTCAGTTTGATTCAGACCGTCTCTAGCCCTCAGCTCTTTGAGTCGATTTTTCAGCTTCATGACAACACCTCCAGTCTTCTTTCAGTTCAACAGACTTGATATCGTCAATGCGCATGAGCTTGATTCTTGTTTGACCTTTTTTATTGGTCTTACTCAACTTAACCCAATCGTCATCAGCATCAACTACCTCCCAGCAATCTGTCCCGAAAACTTCACCAATGATGATCGGTTTTTTCCCAATCATTTCTTTAAAAAAACGTGACATTTCTCCACTCCTTTCTTTATTTCTCTCTAAACGTTTCAACTTCCTTTTTACATTTTTCAATTCACTGGATGACATCAGCCACAAACCAGAAAATATCGGAAGTAGACACCAAAACAGTATCTCCATTAGTTCCTCCTTTTATCTTTTCTTCTTAACTTAAATACATTGTAACAGATTCTTTTCTTTTTGACAATTATATTTGTCAAAAAAATAAAGATTTTTGTCATAAAGACTTGGATCTTTTACAAATATTTGAGAAAGATACTCTGAAGACTGTGCAATTGGTAAATCCAAAATAACTTTCTGAAGGCATAAAAAAAAGCCCCATATGAAAGCAATGAAAAGCATCATTGGAAAAATCATATGGAACGATGTTATTTGATAGAAAGGAACTTACTTATTTCTCCTTGTATAACTCAAGGAAATCCTGATAAGACTTTAAGAGATGATCTTGATCATCAGATGAATAAGAACGATCTAGTTTGACATTTGTATAGAGATCGGTTTCTCCTTCAGACGCTAGAAGTCTGATACTGGTTTCATAAGAATCCTCTCCAGTTACAACTAAACTCCAGCCACTAGCAAGTTTTTCCTCTACATTTGGAAATTGCTGGCTTAGCTTCAACTTTTTAATCTGTAAATTCTCTTCCCCTTGAATGAGGGTAAAATTATGCGGACTGTTGAGCAAAACCAAGCCGTACTTTTCTAGTTTGTCATCTAGATTGCTAGCATCATAGACAGGATACTTGTCACGGATACTTAGGGGCTTAAAATAGTCTTTTAGATAAAAAGTCTGCCCGTTTTCAATGTTAGTATAGAGAGTATAGATAGGCTTCTCCTCATGAGCGTTCGAGTAATCATTTTCATCCTTACCACCCGGTAGATAGACTTCAAAAGCAAAATAATATTGCCCATCCTGAGGATCTTGATAGAGCTGATGGCTGACTTTCCCTGGTATGGCTTGACTATGCAGTTTTTGAGCCAGCTGGACTAAATCGTAATCTTTATACAACTCTTCAACTTGATTTAAAAGCTTAATTTTGACATGGTTGCTCTGTTTATTGTCCCTACTAAAGGCCTGATAGCTGTCGAAGTGGAAGGATTGATCAGAGTAATTCATTTCTTGCTGTAAGACATACTTATCAGACAAGATAGCAGAATTAGGATTTTTTACCATATAGATCTTGTCTGCAAGTTTTTCTATCTGGACTGCCTCATCTTTCGCTCTTGTATCTTTCTTTTCTTGGGTTTTTTTAAACTGTCTTTGCTCAGACTGAATGGCTATTTTTTCCCTCTCAAAAACATAAAAAGCCAAAAATAAACCAAGTGTAAAAGCCAAGGTATAGCCAGCAACATTCAAAAAGAATTTATTTTGAAAGCATTTTTTTATTTTTATCACTATCTTCTGCACCTACTTTTCCTCCGGAACTTTTACTTGACGAAGCTGCCCATCGATAAGGACATATATAATCCGACCAGACTTGGTCATTTCATCGTGATTCAAGCTAGGCACATCAGTTGTCTCAAACTGTAATGAATCAAGAAGTTGATGGCCATTTTGTACTAACATTTTGGTCTTCCCTACTGCAAGATTGCTGTTGGTCCCAGTCTGATTCACTGTCATTTGTCCTTCTTCAAGACTAAATATGGAGAAGATTTTGTACAAGATTCCTTGATCCACAATTCCCTTAACGATATTCAAATCGGATTCATGTTCATTGTTATTTACTTTATATTGAAGCCAAGTGATGTAGCGGGTCTCTCTCGGTTGATTGATTTTAGACTCCTCAATCATCTTGCTGTAATCACTTACAGATTTCATACCAGATTTATAAGACATGGCTGTGTCGATACTGACTTGATCAAACCGCACATCCCTTATATAGGAATAATTAGAGTCGATAAAGCTTAAACTATCTATATGGTCTTCTAGGTCAAAATTTTGGAGATAAACAGGTCCTTTTTTGAAATCAACGGTGACTATTTCCCCAGTATTGATATCAAAACCGATAGGAATCATTCCTTCTACCGCATTAAGCTTGCCTTCTTCTTTTACCCTCTCCATGAAAAAATCATATGAAAGGGGAGTCGATAAATCTTTTGTCTGTTTTAAAGCTCGGTCTGCCTCGTAATCTTGTTTCTGTTGAACAGACCAAAAAGGAGCTTCACCTGGATAATTGAAAAGATTGGCAAAATTTGAAACTTGTTGAGTTAGATCTTCTTTATATTGAAACTGTGGATAGATCGTAAAACTACCTTTTTTAGCCATTTCAAAAATATGAGGATATTCTTGGTAGAGATTGATGAGTTCTCCTCCCTGATATGGTCGCATTGTGATGGTATCATTACTAGCAATAACGAAGCTCAGGTTCTTCAAGCGCTCTGCAAAGACAGGATTGGCTCTGGCAACCGATAATTCTCTATTAGTCCTGCTAGTAATCTTTTCCTCAGATGAAGAGCCTATAAGGCGAGTAATGCGGCTTTCTAAGGTCTGTAAATCAATGATAAGAGAGAACTCTCGAGTATCACCATCGATTTCTTCTAGTCCTATTTCTAAATAAGGAGCCTTGGTGGGTGAGTCAAAGGCATCTATTTTTGCTGTACTGATGATCTTATATTTCTTCTTTTCCTTTAGGAGAATATCTCTTACATCAATCTTTCTCAGTGACTGAATTCCTTCATCCTCTTTGTAAATGTCAATTTGATAAAAATACTCTGATTTTTCTTTGTCATAAAATGCTTGTCCTTCAGAAGGATCCTGAGTTTTGGGAATGCGATAATTCTGAGCAATAATGTAGCCTTCCTTCTGCTGGACATCACCAAACATATCAATAGCCAAAGCAACATTTCCGATTTTTTGAAAATCTCTTACTTGCCCATAGGCGATTTGATATTTGGACTCGGTCAGTCTAACATCTTCCTCGTTTCTGGTTGTAAGATGAGGAACGAGAGATTGATAGTAGACATGATATGTTACAAAAGCGAATAGAAAGAAACTCGATATTTTCAGGATTTTTTTGAGACGTGTCTGATTCATATTTTTCCCTTATAAAACTATAATAATACCATTTTATCATACTTTTCTTTTGTGTTTGGCAGAAAGCTTATAAAAAATGATATAATAGTCCATAATCTATCTAAAAGGAGAATAGGATGAAGAAGCTCGAGAATTTCTCTTGGCAGATGTGGCAGATTTATGCTTTAGCCGCATTGGTCATTTTTGCGGTCGCTGGTACTTGTTCTTTCTTTTTCACAAAAGAAGCTGCTTATGTGGCAAAAGAACAAAATTATGTCTATAAAGGAAAGAATCAGCGTTTAACTGATTATACAGCTATTGGTGAGACCGAGCCAGAATTCCCTATGATTGCTCTTTCTTTTAAAGAGAGCGACGAGTGGAGTCCGTATGATTTTGCTGTTGGACGGACATTTTTAGCATTTCAGGATTCAAAGCAGTATGTGGGAACACTGAAAGCAAAGGACAAGGAAGAATACTTCCGAATTCGTTATTATAAACTGGGGCAGGAGCAAGGGGATGGCCAAACCATTGATGTCTTGAAACTTGTTCAAGATATGGGCTATGTCACCATAGAAGGCGAGATGGATAATCTTATGTATTCTGATGGAAAAGATGAATATGTCAAAATCCAGATAAAAGACAATGATGAAATCTATGTAAATCTAACCAGTAAAAAAGCTACAAAAAAACAGCCCAAAGAGGCGATTCATTTCGGATATGGAGGGATCTACCGGGTACTTTCAAGTCCATCATTTATTACAGGGATATATAAGGATGGTGGCGAAAATGTAACTACGGATTGGCCCACTTTGTTTAGTTACAAAAAGAACGATTACCAATCACGTTTAACGGATAGTGATAGTAAACTAGAGGATAGCCTGACACTTTCAATATTAAAAGAATACGGCTTTATAGTCGTTTTAAAAGAAAATATGACCCTCAACGATAGTATTACCCTAACAAAAATGTTCTTCCCCGATGCCGGCTCTTTTTACTGGAGCATTGATAGGAATTATACAAAGAGTGGCGAAAAAGAAATAATCCGTACGGAAGAGGAGTTCAAGCAAGTCATTAAGGAGGAAGCCATTGAAAAAGATTTTAAAGATTGATACGGACAAGAGAAAAAGTTTCATGGTACTTGTATGTTTTCTAGTGGTCTCAGCTTTATTCTGCTATCGGAATCTAGAAACTCATCTCAAAGGCTTTTACGCCAATCGTAATTTTTGGGGAGAGATTAAGATAACTGGCTTTTCCTGGTCTGAAAAAATTTGGGGTATAGATGTCAATTATACCTATACTGAAAAAATTAAGGACAAAACCATCTCTGTTCCTGTAAAAAAATCGGTCCGCTTCAAACAATTAGTCATGCCTTATTACGACAAGATGGATGTAGACAAGTGGAGGGACCCTATATCTGAGTTAGGATCGACTTATGATGAATCTATCAGAGTATATGCGCCAATTCTTGAAAAAGCTTTAGAAATTAACCCTGAGCGAGCTAAATTGGAAGAGTCTCTGACGAGAAAGTTAAATCAGGCTTCACACCTAAAAGGGGGAACTGCTAAGCTGAGAAGCACTCTATCTGACAAAAATAGGTTTATTAAGGGTATAGCTTGGTATAGCGATCGTGTGGAAGATGCTGTTAGCAATAACCATTCTATTCTTAAAGAATTGTACGATTTGCCTTTAAATGATGCTTTATCACATGGCGCAGTTTATGTTCAAATTATCTTGCCAGAAGGAAGATATGGGGAACATTTTTATCTAAGTGACCAAATCCAGCAGTTGTTAGAACAATTAAGCCTGCCAGATGGAGCCTACGTTCTAGGAACTATTGATGAAGCAGACGGTGATTTTGTCGTAGTTGAGCAAGGAAAAATTAGAGAAGGGAGATAGACATGTCAGACAATAAAGAGAGAAGGAAAGCAGGTTTCTCTTGGCAAAGCGGATTATTGATTGTATTTTATCTGGTCATCCTTGGCCTACCCTTTTTAAACGATAGATCACATCCAATTTATATTTTTCAAAACGAGGATTCTATCTTTTGGGGCAAAGATTTTAGAAATCTGATTAATTCTTATTTTTTAACTTGTTTTACCTTATTTTCCATTTTGCCTGCTCTAGCTCTTTTATTCAAATTCATTTTGAAAAAGAGAGGCTATCCTTTTATAGCAAGCCTACAATCCTTCCTAGTGTTCATAGCTAGTTTTATCTTCATGATGTATGCCCTGTTTTCCATCACTATTCAAAGGGATATTTATAGGCTAGATTGGGGCGTTTACTCTTGTCAAATCATTCTTCTAATTTATATTTTTAATGATTTGCGCTTTCTGAGAGCTAGAATTAAAAGTAAAACAGTGAATTAGATAACAAGAGAGTGGGACAGAAGTCGGTAATTCGTTAGAATTCGATTTCGTCGTCCCACCTCCGAACAGTTGAGTAGGGCTGTAAAAGCTGATGAAATCAGCGTAGTAGAGTCCACTCAA
>NZ_CALIIB010000118.1 GCF_938020365.1 uncultured Streptococcus sp.
CTGCCACTTCTTCCATGATAGCTTTAGACATAGACTTGCTCCTTTCCCATTTATTAAGCCCATTATATCACATCAAAAAGAAAGGACAAAACATCGAAACCTGAATAAAGAAAAGCTAAGCTGCAAATAAATAATGAAAAAACTTTAGACACTATCCGTCTAAAGTTTTTTATCTTCACAATTCAATTACTGAGCCACCAATGTTTCCAAACTGTCTCCAATCGCAGCCAAACGCTCGATCACTTCTGCTTGTGTCAATTCATTTTCTGAAACATAGCGGTTACGAGGGTGAACGCGGCATTCATGAGAACAGCCACGGAGGTACTTGTCTTCGTTTTCTTCTGAAGTCAGGATGCGGCGGTTACACTCTGGATTGCCACAGTTGACATAGCGCTCGCAAGGAGTACCGTCAAACCAGTCTTTCCCAATCACGACTGGATCAACATGGTTGATATCAACGGAGATACGCTCATCAAAGACATACATCTTACCGTCCCAAAGCTCACCTTGAACTTCTGGATCTTTGCCGTAAGTCGCAATACCGCCATGAAGCTGACCGACATCCTTGTAGCCTTCACGAACCATCCAGCCTGAGAATTTCTCACAGCGAACACC
Organism: uncultured Streptococcus sp.; assembly: GCF_938020365.1. Classification (GTDB taxonomy): domain Bacteria; phylum Bacillota; class Bacilli; order Lactobacillales; family Streptococcaceae; genus Streptococcus. The sequence continues at coordinate 616 of NZ_CALIIB010000118.1, forward strand.
ACCAGTACAGTAAACAACCACGCGCTTATCCATGAATTTCTCTTTGTTATCACGAACCCATTGCGGCAACTCACGGAAGTTGCGGATGTCTGGACGAATGGCTCCACGGAAGTGACCTAGATCGTACTCATAGTCGTTACGAGTGTCTAGGACAACAGTGTCTTCGTCCAAGAGGGCTTCCTTAAATTCCTTAGGTGATAGGTAAGCTCCTGTCGTCTCCAACGGATTGATGTCGTTGTCAAAGTCATTGTCTTCCAAGCCCAAGTGCACAATTTCTTTCTTGTAGCGAACAAACATCTTCTTGAAGGCTTGCTCATTTTCTTCGTCAATCTTGAACCAAAGGTCTTCCATGCCTGGAAGGCTGTGAACGTAGTCCATGTATTTTTGAGTGGTTTCATAGTCACCAGAAACCGTTCCATTGATTCCTTCATCTGCCACCAAGATACGGCCTTTCAGACCGATAGATTTACAGAAGGCCAGATGATCAGCTGCAAATTTCTCAGCATTCTCAATCGGAACATATTTGTAGTAAAGTAATACGCGAATATCTTTTGCCATAAGATTTCAACTCTCATTTCTCTATAAATTTTCTGAATTTTTTAATTCATCTATTTATTATAACCTGATTGAAAAAACTGGGCAAAAAATTTGTTTGGAAAATAGCAGACCTAGAATCTCTACGTAGAAAAGCAGGTTAGCCCTCTTTCTCCAATTCTTCCAAATACTTCTCGAAGCGATTCTTCTGCCACTTGCTGAGACTATCTAAGATAATATTGACCAGCAGCATCAAGGGAAGATGAATGCAAAATGTAACCAAAATGACCAAAAGAAACATGGGGTGAAAAATACTATTATGATAAATAGTATGATTGAGCTGAAAATTCTGGCAGGCAATCAAAAGGGTCAGAAACCCTGTCGCAGCCAGCACACCCCAGATGGTCAGACTGAAACTATTGTAATAATTAGCCCCCAAATACTGAGCTCGACACATAAAATAAAAGCTGGTGATGAGAATCAGTACCAAGAAGGGCTGATAGTGAACGACTCCCCCATTCATAGCGACAGAACCCATATATAAAGCTAAACTGCCACATAGCATGAGACTGAAACTCTCCATACCAGCCTTGTTGACCAGCTGCTCTTCCCGTTCGTCTAAGATTTGACGTTTAACAAGTTTCATTTTCATTTCAAGCTCCTATACTTCTACTCCAAAAATAGTAATTAACAACATAAGAATGGCAGGAAGTCCGTTATTTATCATGTGAACTACAATACTGACTTTCAAGCACCGAGTTCGATAAGCCAGCAAGGTCAAAATCACAGAAGCACCGCCATAAATCACAAAAGACATGATATTGGTTGGGCCATGAAATATCGCAAAGAGCAGTCCGCCTATGATATAGCCCCAGCTTTCATAGTCTTTAAAGATTTTTAGAGGAATGATGCCACGGAAAATAATTTCTTCTGCGATAGGCGCTAAAACTCCAAGCATGATGGACAATAAAATGATATCTCCTCTTCGGAACTCCTCCATCAAAGATGCCTGATTAGCCGTCGTCACCTCTCCATGCAGCCACCGTAGTAGTACCGTCCCAAGGATAGATATGAGCAACATGCCTAAGAGACCTAGAGCAATTCGCTTCCCATCTCCTTTTTGAAAGATTTTTCCAGACTGAGATAAGATTCCGGTTTTCTTTGCTGCCACGACAAAGGCCAGCAAGGTGAGGAAAATCAGCAAAAGCCCAAGACCAATGGTCCACTGTTTGGGAAATTGATAAATTATTGCTACCTGCTGAAATAGCATAGGAAGGACATACAAGCCCAAAGCTAAGAAAGCGCAACTACCCCAGACCAATCGTTTCCACCAAGTCATTCTTCATCCTCCAATTCCTGAGCGATCTTTGCCTGACGTTTGTCGTTTAGGTAAAGACTGATCTTGTCCATGGTCAAGCTTCCAAGCACAAACAGTAGTATTGCAAGAGACAGCTTGAGCAGATACAAAATGCTGAACATACTAGCCAGATTTTCTCGCTGACCAAAGAAATCAATGCCTATAACGATGAGAGCAAAGACGACTCCACCGCCAAAACGCTCTGGCCATTTTTCCTCTCTCACCATATCACCAACATCAATGCCTAGGCTTACGCGACGAAGCAAGGCATATAGACCTACTAGGGTAAGCAGAATACCTTCTGGCAGATAGGCCAGCAAGCTTAGATGGAGGATATAGGCTTTGAAAAATACAGAGATAGCCAAGAAGAGGAACATTCCTAGCACTAACTCCCCTGCAACTTTGCCATCTAATTTTTCTGTTCGTTCATCTTTTATAACAGGCTGCTTCTTCATTTTCTTACTCACTTTCTTACTATAAGTTAAAGATTCATTGATTCTAATTCTCATCATTTTCTAGTTCTTGGTCCAATAAAACCTGTCTCTTCTGATAAAAATAATCGACCAACTGATCAAATATACTAGAAAAGGCAGTTATCAAAGCTACAATAAAAATAAATTGCAGAATTGGATGATGGCGAAAGAATGGTCGAAGAGCTGAATTTCCACTCCACATCTGAACAGCCACGATTACAATCGCTAAGATAGCTCCGTTAGCCAAACGACTTCTGAAACTCCTATGCCCAATAGATGGCTTGTCGCGTCTGATATCAAGTCCCAACTGCCAGCTACGAATTCCAGCATAGATTTCCATAGCCAAAATAACTAGAATTTCCGATAAGTAGCCTTCTACTGGCACATGCCAAATCATGATTTTGATAAAAATAGAAATAAGGAGCAAGATGATCGCAAAAAATGCAACTTCATTTCCTAATTTTCGCTCAAGTTGTAGAGTCCGCTCGTCTGTATAGACTTTTTGTGGTTTGTCCTTCATTTTCTTTCTCACTTTCTTCCTATTCTTCCCAAAACAACTGATCCAGCGTTTTATTGAGGCATTTACAAATGGCCAAGCATAGACTAAGACTGGGATTGTACTTGCCTGCCTCAATCAGGCCAATGGTCTGACGAGTCACACCAATAGCATCAGCCAAGTCTCCTTGGGTCATGTCATGCTCAGCCCTTGCCATTTTTAACCTAAGATTTTTTGCCATGGCCACCATCCTTATCGTCATTCTTTTGCCCGCCTATGGCGTAGAAAGAAGAGCCAAGGGCGACATCAGCACAAGCTAGTATGATAAAGGTTTGATTTTTCTGAATCATGCCAACAACTAGTAGAATTGTCGCCGATACAAGACAAATAAACTGAGCATTCACTTTCTTATTCATATTTGCGCTCCTTTCGTCTTTATAAGTACATTATACAATATATTTTAAATAATGCAATATATAAATTACATTTTGTTTTTTATTTTGTACAAAAAAAGATTGGGAGTTTCCCAATCTTTAATTATCTAATTTGATTAATCTTTCTTAAGGCTGCCTGAGCGAGTCTGAGTACGAGCGTAGGCTAGTAAGAGCAAGGTTCCTGCTACGGCAACTGTCACTCCATTGGAAAGAGTTGCTACAAAGCCTTGCACAAAGACCTTATTGACCGGCTCGCTATAAATCAAGATATCGCCAATCGGAGCGACCAAGAGCCAGACAAAAGCATTGGCCAAAAGCTGGAAGATATTGAAGTTGACGATGTCCTTCACTTCAAAAACACCTTCTGCTGCACGGATGCGATTTTTAAACAAACCAAGAATGAAACCAAAGAAGGCACTAGCGATAATCCATGACCACCAGAGACCGTAGCCAGCCATAGCATCTTTGATAACGTGACCAATCAAGCCCATCAGGAAGCCAACAAAGGGGCCGAAAACGACACTGAAGAGGGCCTGAACCGCATATTGCAGCTGAATGCTAGTATTGGGAACAGGTGTTGGAATGCTAATCATTCCGATAACTACAAAAAGTGCAGCTCCAATCCCTGTTGCAACAACTTCTTTAATAGTAAACTTTGTATCTAACAATTTCTTTTTCATAATGTTCTCCTTTAATTTTCTATACGTTTAATCTCAATATGCCATTGAGCACCGACACCGACATTGTAGGCCTTGGCAAAGGAACCTTGGTTGATAGCCAAGCCCACCCGATAGAGGGAATTGATGTACAAAATCGGCTGACCGATGCGAACATCCGCAAAGGACTTACCATAGGTCACTTGGTTTTGATAAACCAGCATATCATTGTTGTAAATAGTGACTTCGAAACGGTCGCCAAAGCTTGGCTCTAAGGTGCAGAACTCCTCGCGCGTAATCGAAGTCCAAAGCGAGCCAAAGCGAACATCCAAAATGTCAATAGCTCCACTGACCAAATTATCCGCTAGCCTTGTTTCGACAACAGGGATTTCGACAATTTCTTCGACACTCAACTCTGGGCCAACTTCCTCAAAACTGATATGGCCGCTAGCCAGCTTGGCACCTGTGTAGGCATAGACATCTCGCCCATGAAAGGTATAAGAATGCTCGGTATTCTTGCGGCGATTTTCCACTTCTGAAATCTCACGAATAGCTACAATACCGACATGCTTTTTGATAAAGGACAGAGTACCATTATCAGGTGTCACGATATATTGATTTTTACTGGTCTTAGCAACCACGCTTTTCCGCTTGGAACCCACTCCCGGATCCACGACTGAAACAAAAGTTGTTCCCTCTGGCCAATAATCTACCGTTTGAAAGAGACGATAACTACCCTCAAAAATATTGTAAGGGGTGATATCATGGGTCAAATGATGGATTTTCAGCGTTGGTGATTCCTCCAAAGCCACTCCAATCATAGCCGACACCGCTCCATCTACCAGACCGAAGTCCGACTGCAGCACTAATATGTTGTTCATCTTATTCCTCCCAGGCCCTGAGCCTGATATTCTCCAAGTCCTCTAATCTTACCAAAATTAGGCTCTTTTCGCTAGAGCTGGAGGCATAAAATTTTTTTATAACCGTCTATTTCTCAAAGATATAGCATACAAGCTAGTGATTTTTTCTGGATTGAGCTTATGTCAGAACAATTCCTTGAGTAGGCTAAGATAGGAAAGTCCCACCTTTCGTCTGGCTTGACTTTTTATGACTGAGAGGCAGCTTTTGCACTGCGCTTTTTTACCAGATATTGACCCAGCAGGCCACCGATTAAAGCACCTGCCATTACCATCACGATAAAACTAGCGATGGTCGGAAAATCCAACGGCAGCAAAATCCGATTGATGTATTCTGCTGTCTTACCACGCGCCACCAAGCTATCAATATAAGCTTGACGCGCTAGCCACATGAGGATAATAGGCCCCGAATTGACAAAAGAGAAACAAACAAAGGAAAGCAGATTCCAGAATTTGTTTTCATATTTGCCCAAGCCCGCAATCGTGTCAGCTAAAAGACCGAACACCAAGCCTGGCAGACCAGCAATCATAAAATGACCAGACAGGAGAAAGAAGCCTCCCATCACCACGCCCAGTAAGCTAATCGCTCCAAATTTTTTAATCTTGCTTTGCAGCAACATATAAACGCTTCCGCCAAAAACTGCAGCAAAGCCTGGAGCATAGAGCATATTGCCAGCATTGTCAAAAAAGTGCCCTACTAGTACTCCTAGTCCGACACAGAGAAAGTAGAGCAGAGCAAAGACTCCCGTCCATTTCAACTCTTTCGGTGTTAACGAAGTCATTATCGAATCCTTTCTAATTGTGAAGCTATAACTTCATAAAACTATTGATAGCTATATCCTTGATAAGTGAAAATGTGCATTTCATGCCTTGCCATCCTTCCTGCAAAATGAAATTTTAGCCAGATTTGCAGATCTAGCATCCTGGATATGCTTGCTTCCCTCGCCACCGGTAAAATCTAGTACTACCAAGAAGCAATTTATTATGCTATTTTTCTATACTTAGCTTTATTTATTATAGCATTATGAAAATAGAATGTAAATTAAACTTTCAGACTTTTCAAAGGATGATACTTGACAAAAGGAGGCTGGGACAAAAGTCCTAGCCTCTAAATTGTCTTTGGATTGTCGAGCAAGACGCAGTGGTTGAGTGGGTTCTATTACGCTGATTTCATCAGCGTAATAGAACCCTACTCAACTGTGCGGAGGTGGGATAGAAATCGAATTCTAACGAATTACCGATTTCTATCCCACTCTCTGTCTAGCGATGACTGATCTTTCTAGTTAGGAAATCTCCCAGAAACTGGATAAAGAAGATAAGAAGCAAGAGCAAAACAGTCGCTAAAATGGTCACGTCTTGGTTGAAACGTTGATAACCGTAGGCAATCGCTACGTTCCCAAGGCCGCCTGCACCGATCGCTCCCGCCATAGCCGTTTCACCAACTAGCGAGATTAGGGTCACTGTTGTCACCCGAATCAAGTCTGGTAAACCTTCACGCAGGTAAACACCGATGATATCCCATGAGTTAGCTCCAACTGCCTGCGCTGCTTCAATCACACCGCGATCTAATTCTGATAGAACCACCTGCACCTGACGGGCAAAGAAAGGGAAGACCGCCAAAGATAGTGGCACCAAAGCCGCTGTTGGACCAATCCCTGTCCCCACAATCATCCGTGTGAAAGGATTGATCAAAGCTAAGAGAATGATAAAGGGAATTGCCCGAAAGATGGATGTGACCTTGTCCAAGATGAAAAAGGCTGTTTTATTTTCTAAAATACCGCCCGGTGCTGTCAATACCAGGAAAAGTCCAGCGATCAAACCTAGAATCCCACCGATCAGGAAGGAAATAATTGTCATATAAAGGGTCAAATAAATCGCTGTTCCCCAGCCAGCCTGACCAGCCCAGCCCATTTTATAGACGTTAGGCAAAAATGTTTTAATCAAGTCTATCAATCTAAATTCCTCCCTTAAGCACCTTTAATTCTACGCCAGCAGCTTGCAAATTGCTTTGAGCAGACGCAAGATTTTCTGCATTTCCTGACAAAATGACTACCATCTCCCCGACAGGCACATTGTCTAAAATCTCAATGTTAGCATGTAAAATATTGGCTGTAACTTGATACTGCTTGTAAATATCGTTGATAATGGCTGTATCTGTCACCGTACCAGCATACTTCAAATGCGCCAATACAGAATCTGCTGGCAGATCTTGAACAATCTTTTGTTGATTGATTTTAACCATCGCTTCAGTGATACCTGTTGCCGTTGTGATAAAGTCTTGGGTCAATTCGTTCTGTGGATTGGTAAAGATATCCAAAACTGATCCTTCCTCGATCAATTTCCCATTCTGCATAACAGCTACACGATTAGCAATATCTTTGACAATCTGCATTTCGTGCGTGATCAGTACAATCGTCAGCCCCAACTTTTGATTCAAATCCTGAAGCAAGGCCAAAATTTGCTTGGTTGTTTTAGGGTCCAATGCCGAAGTCGCTTCATCCGAAATCAAGATTTTTGGATCATTAGCCAAGGCTCTAGCAATCGCCACGCGCTGCTTCTGACCGCCAGATAGTTGAGACGGATAATTATCCGCTCGATCTTCCAGACCAACCAATTCTAAAAGTTTACGAACCTTCTCCTCTTTTTCAGCAGCAGACAAGGAAGAGTGCTTCAAGGCAAATGCGACATTTTCCTTAGCCGTCATCTGGGCCATCAGATTGAAATGCTGGAAAATCATGCCAATATCTTTGCGCTTTTCCCGCAGTTGAGCCGCGTTCAGCTGGACTGTACCCTTGTCGTATAGGACTGTCCCATCCACAGTGATGCGACCACCAGATGGCTTCTGCAGGAGGTTAATAACCCGCACCAAGGTTGACTTCCCGGCACCAGAATAACCCACGATACCGTAAATATCTCCCTGATTAATGTGAATGGTCACATCTTCAACCGCCTTGATGACACGATTTTTCTGTGTAAAAGTGACATCAATACGGTCTAATTTGATAATTTCATTGCTCATAACTTCTGATTAACTCCTTGATTAATTCAATATGGGTATAATAATCGGCAATCTTGACATTTTCATCGCCACCATGATCCCGACTGTTGGCATTTCCCAAGCCAAAGGCAGCCATCGGAACTTCCAAAGCCTCAAAGACTGTATGCATCGGCCCCGTTCCTGCCGAGGTCGGAAGCACTGAAATGCCTTCTGGATAAAAATCTTTGGCCAGTTCAATCGCATTCAGGATAGAAGGGGCACTCATATCGCTACGATAGCTCATTTCTCCCAATGTATAAGTTAATTCTACCTTATCATAGCCATTTTTGTCCAGTTGCTTGCGAATCTTGTCCAAGACATCATGAGGCTCTAAGCCTGGTACTAAGCGTACTTCCATCTTGGCAGATGCATATGCTGGTAGGATCGTTTTGACTCCTTGCCCCTGATAGCCCGAACCGAAGCCTTCAATGTTAATTGCTGGCTCAAAATAGAAGCGACGCAGAAATTCCTGCCTGTCCTCTTTCAAGACTGGAAGCTGGAGGCCGTAAATTTCCTTCAACTCTTCTGGTGTTTTCAGAGCATACTGGGCAATCAAAGCCAGCTCTCGCTCATTGGGCTCCTGTACTTGCTCATAGATGCCCTCCACCAAAATCCGACCGTCAGCACTACGCAGGCTAGAGATAGCATCCATCAAATACCAAGAAGCTGAATTAATGACACCGCCATAGCTAGAATGGATATCGACTTCTGCACTGCGAACAGACATATCAAAGGTGACAATGCCCTTATTTCCACCAGAAATTTCTAACTGTCCTAGATTATTACGCGTGCCCTGCTCCCAGACCAGCAAATCTGCTCCCCGCAATTGTTTCTTATGCTTGGCCAGATATTTATCCAAGTCTGTCGAAGCTGACTCCTCTGCTCCCTCCATCATGAAGATGATATTGACTGGCAGCGAACCATGCTCTCGGATATACTTACGCACCGCTGTCAAACGCGCAGTGATGTGTCCCTTGTCATCATCGACCCCGCGGCCATACATGACACCATAATGAACCGACAAAGTAAAGGGGTCGTTGGTCCAAGGCTGGTCATTATCGGCCGGCACCGTATCATAGTGGTGATAGAAAATGATAGTCTTGGCTTCAGGATTGTCCGACTGAAACTCTGCCAATACAAAGGGAGCCGTGTAACTGTCATCAATCATCACTTTAGCACCTGCGGCAGTGAAAATTTCTCCCAGATAGGTAGCTACCTCCTTGAGCCCAATTTGCTGGGCAAAGATAGACTTTTTAGAAATCAAAGTCCGCAACATCTCAAAATAGTGTTGGGCCACCTCATCATTTTCAAATTTTTTAATTTGTTCACTCTCAGTTGAGAAAGGCATGTGTAACTCCTACTAATCGCATCTGTTTAAAGATTATCTGCTATGATTCACGAAAGAACAAAGACTTGCTGTCAGGTAAGTCTGTAACTCTGCGTTTTAATATTGCTAAGTCATCTCCGCTGATAAAAACTCTAACTAATAGCAGATAAAGGGCTGGAGAAATCCATTCCCCGCCCTTTCTATCTTCAATTATTTTCTATAAAATCTTACCAAACTGGTTGATCCATACCATCTGAAGATTCTTCAATGACTTTTTTAACTTCGTCAGTATGGTAAGCCTTGATGATTTTCTTGATGGCATCTGCCTTGTCAGATTTTTCCCAATCTTTCTTAGCAGCAATCAAGTTGTACCAAAGTTTAGAATTTTCATCTGTCTTTTCTTTATAAAGAGCGTTCTTGTAGTCAATACCAGCTTCACGAACGAAGGTATTGTTGATAACTGCTGCATCTACAGAAGTAAGAGAAGCTGCTGTTTGAGAAGCATCCAATTCAGAAATTTTCAAGTTTTTCTTGTTTTCTTTGATGTTGGCAACAGTCGCAAGTTTAGTTGAATCCACGTCCAACTTAATCAAACCAGCTGCTTGAAGAAGGTTCAAGGCACGACTTTCGTTTGTTGGGTCATTTGGTACGGCAATACTTCCATTTTCTGGAATGTCTTTTACATCAGTATATTTGTTTTTGCCATCTTTAGTGCCAGAGTAAAGACGGATTGGCGCGATATAAGTATCTGCTACAGAAACCAAATCAGCATTGTTTTCTTTATTCCAGTTTTTCAGGTAGTAGTAGTGCTGGAAGGCATTGATATCTACATCGCCATCACGAACTGCTTGGTTAGGCTGAGAGTAGTCTGTAAATTGAGTAAGCTTCAATTTAACACCTGCTTTTTCCTCGTCAAGGATTTCCTGTACCTTGTCCCAGCGTGCTTCTTCTGTGTCGCTTAAGTTTACTACTCCAATATTCACTATTATATTTCTATCATTTGAAGTATCAACTTTAGAAGCCGATGAAGAACATGCTGTTAAACCTAAACCTACAATTATCAAAAGTGTTATAACACTCAACCATTTTTTTAAAAACATAATTAAACTCCATTCTTTATTATTATTTTATTATACAAGTATTCTATTCAAAAACAAGATAGATAAGATTGTTTTTTATTATAAATAGCCATAAAATTTAACTATATAGTTTTTATAAATTCTGCATTGACAAAAATCCAAACTATATATTAAAATATAATTGTTAGCTAACTAAAATATCAATATACGGAGAAATGTCTAATGTCAAAAAGAAAATCAATTATTAAAACATTTTCCAAAATTTCTCTAGCCCTAGTTTTAGGCTTAGGAATTAGTGAAGTTTTTCAACAAACCGTACTGAATCAAGACAATATTGTCCATGCTAGTTCTAGAAAACAATTTTGGTTCTACACCAAAGTCATTAGAAGATATACTCGTGTAGTCGCGGGTCGGGTTGAAACTACTTATATTATCGGGATGTACAGAAGTGATGGCATGCTTGCATACACTTGGGAAAGTGCCTATCCTGTTTAAAATATTACTATTCAAAGGCGAGATAAACATAGTTTATTTCGCCTTTGATGTCTTCAAAAAAACTTACTTGATATCCTTGGCATCTGGCAAGTAAGTGCCGCCAAAGAATTCTTTTGATAATTTTTCAAGTGTTCCATCCTCGTAGAGTTCCTTGATCCGCTTGTTCATGAAGCTTTGAAGCTCTTCTTGTCCTGAAGCAAGGATTGGATAGACATACGGTTGTTGGTCACTTGGAAGTTCAATCACTTCGACATTATCTAAACCTTGGTCTTTGATGATGGTATCTACTGTGATACGCTCAAAGATCTTGTAGTCTGAACGGCCATCATTCAAATTAGCCAAGATTTGCTGGATTGTACCATCTGTATAGTTGATAGTTGTTGGGTTTGAACTGTGCTCTTCATTGTACTTTTCCAACTGCTTAGCTGTTGAAGTACCTTGAACAACTTCAGTAGACTTGCCTCCGATATCGTCCAGCGACTTGATATTTACTCCTTTACGAACCACCAAGACGGTTGGGTTTTTAGCGTAAGGGTTGGTATAGAGGTATTTACCAGCACGGTCTTCTGAATAACTGATGTTATTGGCACCGATTTGGTAGCGGTCACTGTCTAAGCCAGAGAAAACAGAAGCCCATTTAGTTTTGTTGAAGTTGACTTCATACTTATCTGAGCCTTTGAAGATTTCACGAAGCACTTCAATTTCGTAACCAGTTAGTTTTCCGTCCTTATCCTCATAAGAGAAAGGCTTAGTTGTTCCAACCGTTCCGACTTCAATCGTCTTTTTCTTTGTAGCACTATCTTTACTTGCAGAAGACGAGCAGGCTACAAGCAGCCCAACTGCAAGACTTCCTACCACAGCAGTGGCAGTGTATTTCAATATCTTTTTAATATTCATATCTCTATCTCCTCCTAAAGAGCATGTTTCTATCATACCAAAAGTCGAAAATCCTGACCATTATATATTTTTTATCAAGGTGATAGATTTTCTTTATCACTGATTCGATTATTCAAACTATTTGAAAATATCGAAATCTTGTTTTTCTATGATAACAAAAGAAGAGGAGCTTGCCTAGTTCTTATTTTCTATGAAAGACTATAGTTATTTCTTATAGTGCTTAAGGAGGAAGAGGACGTTTTCGACATAGTAAGGCACAGAAACCTGAAAGGCCGCATCGTCAATCGTCATGCTATCATGGTGCAGGTCAGGCGCATCTGCTGCACCATTTGAGCCAATAAAAGCAAAGACACCAGGGATTTTTTCTTGATAAAAGGCAAAGTCTTCGCCAGCTGAAGACGGCTGGGCAGGCAGTAGCTCCCCGATATTCTGAGAATTTTTAAAAATAAGCTCGGCTAATTCTGGATCATTATAGGTCACTGGCGGAGTCTGATCCCAGACAATGGCGACCTTAGCACAGAAGTTCTCCGCCGTATGCTCCACAATACGGATAAAATCTGCCTTCAAACGCTTTTGCAAATCAGAATTAAAACAACGAATCGTGCCTTCAAAGAAGCCATTTTGCGGCAAGACATTCCAAGTCGCCCCAGCCTCAATGTGGGTCACAGATAAAACAACTGGCTCAAAGGGCGAGACTGTCCGAGAAACCAGAGCTTGGAGATTTTGAATCATGCTGGTCAGAGTCAGCACCGTATCCACTCCCAAATCTGGCCGAGCCGCATGGCTGCTGACTCCCTCCACAGTCACCTTAAACTTTTCCACGCCTGCCATCATGGCTCCCGGCTTCAAGGCCATTTGTCCAGCTTTTAACTGGGGCATATTGTGAAAACCGATAATCGCAACTACATCATCCAGCAAACCCGTAGCCAGAACTTGACTGGCTCCTTGAGAGGTCTCTTCAGCTGGCTGAAAAATCAATCGAATGCTTCCCTGTAAATCTTCTTCCATAGCCTTAAGCAACTCCGCCGCTCCCAAAAGACTAGTCTGATGAAAATCATGACCGCAGGCATGCATGACACCAGGATTTTGGCTAGCGTAAGGCAGACCTGTCTGCTCTAAAATGGGCAGGGCATCAATATCTGCTCTCAAGGCGATAACTGGGTCTCCTTGACCGATTTCGGCAATCAAGCCCGTCTCTAAGCCAGAGTCCAAGATTTTTATCCCCAAATCTTGCAAATAACGGCTTAGAAAGGCCGTCGTTTCATATTCTTGGCCAGACAGCTCTGGATGCTGATGGAGATGATGACGCGTTTTTACTAATTTATCATAGAATTTTTTCATGGTAGACTCCTTTACTCTACATATCTCCCCTCCAGTATAGCACAAAGCTAAACTAGAAAACAAAATAAATAGAGAGCAGAATGAAGCATCTGCCCTCTCATCTTGATATTAAGATATATCGCCTTCAAAAGCTCTGACGATGGATTCATAAGAATAATCACGCTCTAGGACCCATTTGCCATCTGTTTTGACAAATTTCAACTGATAATCTCGTTCTGGTGTAAGGAGAGGACGCGAATCCATTCCAGCCATCATGTCATTAGCATAGCTCTTATCGGTAGCTTTATAGACGTCACTCAGGCTTCCATATTCAGAGCGATGTTTGTCATAAAAATCTTGACGGTAGGTATACATGGTTTTATTTAGACTGACCGTTCTCGGTTTGATCTTGATAACGATTGAATTTGGCATGTACTGGGCTACTGTGTAATCAATTTCTGAGCGTTTGGCATTACTTTTCACATAGGCATCAATGAAAGCATTGATTTCATCATCACTAAATGGATAATCATGCAATTTACGTGTGAAATCTGCTGCAAAAGCTGCTCTATAATCTTTTTTATCTTGCTCCAAATCGCCACCTAAGACCAAATCGCCTTTGTCTTTGGAGGATTTTGCCTTGGCTTCTCCTCCCAAGAAAACAGCATTGAGATAATCAGAAGCTAATTTCTTTGATTCGTCAACGTGATTCGGATATTTCGCAGGATCAACTTTTAGTTTGATGGCTTCTGCTTTTTCATCGGAGCCGTAGGATTTCTTCTCATAGTGAAGTTCATATTTCTTGCCATCTTCAACCTTAAAGACCAGATTACCAGAAAGAGTCTTTCCTTCCGCTAAATCTTCATAGCTCAGTGTTTTAAAGTTTTCTTTGTCGTCATAGACTCCGACTGGCTGGATCTTTTCTCCCTCTGAATCATAAAAACCAATGTCTGAGGAGGAAATCATAATCTTATCATTTGTTTTATTTTTAATTTCCAAAGACAAGGCCAAGTATTTGGCATCAGCTGATCCGTTGCTTGGCATAATAAACTGACCATCCTTAATCTGGATATCAACCTGCCCATTGCTGGCTGATTTTTTGATAGTCGTTTCCTGGCTTGGCTTACCAGAATGTTTTTTATTTGGACTTGGAAGCAAGGCACAGGCTGTTAAGCTCACACCTGCCACAAGCAAGGCTGTGTATTTAAATACTTTTTTCATCATTGTCTCCTTAATTTCTTAATACTGTGACTTTTCTATTTTATCATACTTGGCTAAACTGGTAAATAGCGTTTGAAATTTTGGTAATATAAAAATGTATTCTTATAATTATTAAAATAACTAAGCACCTCAAAAAACTTAAAAAGTGCAGCCTTAAATAAAACAGGCAAAATTTCTAACTCTCATATAAGGAATTGGTTACAAAAAGGCACAGCCTAAGCTGTGCCATTATCTTTTATCCAACTAATCTTACATTGATAAAATAAGCAGATTAAATCCCTACTCTAGAATAATCTTCCTCATCATTCATCTCTATGGAAAAAGCCACTTGATATGCGGAGCAAGATTGGAAATTTCTTGATGAAGTTCATTGAAGCTAGTATTTTTAACATCTGCCAGGTCTAAAGAGACAGCACTCTCCTCTTGATTTTTAGGATAGAAATATAAAATTCGACTGGTCGGTTCTGAAGATCTCATCCTAGGTCGAGATATATCGTATTCAATTTGCTCAATCTCCTGCCACAAGAAGTACTTCTCTCTTTTAGCAGATAAGCCTCTCAGCCTTATTCCCATCTCATCCATCTCTAAAATCGGGGGCCTATGATTCGAAATATAGCCTAGAACGATCATAAAAATAGCGGTTATGCCCATTCCCCAATAGAGCGGGTTGAGCATATTGTTGCTTTCTTCAGTAGTCTGCCTGCTTCTTTGGTCTTCTTTGTTGGTAGAAGCCCTATGAACCAGTTGATTAGCACTATTTTGACTTGTTGACTCAAGGGAGGACTTATCCATAGATACAAAAGCCATGATAAAAAAGATAGCAAAGAGTAAGAGAAAGCCTATGGCATAAAATTTTGCTCCATCGCGCTGGTATACTTTCATTCTGTTCCTATCCTTTCCAGATATATTTCCTATATGAGAATTCCTTCCAAATGGTCCAATTCGTGCTGGCAGATTTGCGCTGGGAAATCCTCTAACGTGATGGTCCTCTTCAGCCAATTCTGATCCAGATATTCGACAGTGATTTTCTGGTAACGAATGGTTGACCGACTGCCTGTTAAGGATAGACAGCCCTCTTCCGTTTCATAAGCTCCTGATTTCTGAATGAGAACTGGATTAAACATGACCATGGGCAACATACCATACATAAAAATAATCACCCGCTTTTGGGAACCAATCATATTTGCAGCAAGACCGACACAAGACTCTCTATGAGCCAACAAGGTATCCAGCAAATCCTGAGCCAAAAATAGATCAGCTTTCGTGGCAGGGACTGATTTTTGCTGTAAAAAGAAAGGATCTTTCACAATTGCTTTTTGCATATTTCACCTCAAATGGAAGAGGCTGGATTCCCTATCTCAGCCTCCTTCGTTTATTTGAAAACTCTCAACGTCTTATTTACTTATTTTGCATAGCGTTCGCTAATATCTTTTGCGAGGACAAAATTTCCTAGTGTAGCCGAGCCATTTCCTGCGACAGCCGGTGTAACAATGTAATCACGCACATCTGGCACTGGCAGGTAACCGTTGAGCAGAACAGTAAATTTTTCACGGACACGATCCAACATATGCTGCTGCGCCATCACACCACCACCAAAGACAATGACATCCGGACGGAAAGTCACCGTCGCTTGAATAGCTGCCTGCGCAATATAGTAAGCCTGAATATCCCAAACAGAGTTATTGAGCTCGATGTTTTCACCACGCACACCCGTCCGCGCTTCTAAGCTAGGGCCAGCTGCTAAGCCTTCCAAACAACCCTTGTGGAAAGGACAGACGCCATTAAAGCCTTTTTCCACATCCATTGGGTGCTGAGCTACATAGTAGTGTCCCATCTCTGGATGGCCTGTACCCCCAACAAATTCACCACGTTGGATAGCACCAGCACCAATCCCTGTTCCAATCGTATAATAAACCAGATTTTCAATGCGACCACCAGCATTGTTACGGGCTACAACTTCACCATAAGCTGAGCTGTTGACATCTGTCGTAAAGTAGATTGGCACATTTAAAGCGCGACGAAGCGCTCCCACGATATCTACATTAGCCCAATGTGGTTTTGGAGTTGTCGTAATGTAGCCATATGTTTTTGAATTAGGGTCAATATCAATTGGACCGAAAGAGCCAACTGCCAGACCTGCTAGATTGTCAAAACGAGAGAAAAACTCAATCGTCTTATCTAGCGTCTCAATCGGCGTGGTCGTAGGAAACTGTGTTTTTTCTACAACATTAAAATTTTCATCGCCCACAGCACAGATAAACTTCGTTCCACCGGCTTCTAAACTTCCGTACAATTTTGTCATTTCAAACACCTCTTGTATTCTTTATACTCCATTATAGCATATTTCCCTATTGGAAATGGCTCTATATTTTAGATTTTCCTCTGTAAATCTTAGCAATCAAGTAAAAAACGAACAAACATAAGTTGTTCGTTTTACTTTGTTGACTTTGTCTAGCTAAGATTAAGCTTTCACTTCAATAATCGCATCGCCTTTAGCAACAGTTCCTTCTGCTACTGGAGTCACAGATGCGTAGTCAGCTGTGTTAGTCACGATAACCATAGTCGTGTCATCCAGACCAGCTGCTGCGATTTTAGCTGAATCAAAAGTTCCAATAATATCGCCAGCTTTGACTTTAGAACCTTGAGAAACTTTTTGATCAAATCCTTCGCCATTCATAGAAACTGTGTCAATACCAACGTGGATCAAGATTTCAGCACCATTAGCTGTCTTCAAACCATAGGCATGGCCTGTCGCAAAAGCAATTGTCACTTCTGCATCGGCTGGGGCATAAACGACACCTTCAGTTGGTTTGATCGCAATCCCTTGACCCATAGCTCCGCTTGAGAAAACAGGATCATTTACATCGCTCAAAGCTACTGCACTACCAACAATTGGAGAAATGATTGTTTCATCTTGGAGAGCCGCTGGAACATTACCAGTTGTTTCTTCTTCGACAAGGCGCTCTGTAGTAGCATTTGTAGCAACTTCAGCTTCATCTTCGTAACCAAACATGTAAGTAAGAGCAAAACCAAGAGCAAATGATACAGCTACCATGAAGAGATATTGGAAGAGCTGTCCATTACCAATGTAAAGCATGGTACCTGGGATGATGGTGATACCATTACCAGTACCAGCAAGTCCAAGGATAGAAGCCAATCCACCACCGACAGCACCAGCGATCAATGAAAGGAAGAATGGTTTGCGGTAACGCAAGTTAACCCCGAAGATAGCTGGCTCTGTAATACCAAGGAAGGCAGAAAGAGCAGCTGGGAATGCGAGAGTTTTTAGTTTAGGATTTTTAGTTTTAACACCAACAGCAACGGTTGCAGCACCTTGAGCTGTCATAGCTGCAGTGATGATAGCGTTGAATGGGTTAGCATGGTCAGCTGCAAGCAATTGTACTTCAAGCAAATTGAAGATATGGTGAACACCTGATACGACAATCAATTGGTGAACTCCACCGATCAGCAAACCACCTAGACCGAATGGCAAACCAAGAATAGCTTTTGTACCAATAAGGATGTAGTTTTCAACAACGTGGAAGACTGGTCCAATCACGAAAAGTCCAAGAATTGACATCACCAAAAGGGTTACAAATGGTGTGACCAAAAGATCCAAGACATCTGGAACAACCTTACGGACAGCTTTTTCAAACTTAGCTCCGACAACCCCGATAATGAAGGCTGGAAGAACAGAACCTTGCAACCCAACGACTGGGATAAAGCCGAAGAATTTCATCGCAGTCACTTCACCACCAGAAGCAACAGCCCAAGCATTTGGAAGTGAGCCTGAAACAAGCATCATACCAAGAACGATACCAACGGCTGGATTTCCACCGAATACGCGGAAGGTTGACCAAACTACCAGACCTGGTAGGATAATGAAGGCTGTATCTGTTAAGATTTGAGTATAGGTCGTTACATCATCTGGAAGTGTCATTCCAAGAGCGTTCAAGAGACCACGAACACCCATGAAGAGACCAGTCGCTACGATAACTGGGATGATTGGTACAAATACGTCACCGAATGTACGGATGGCGCGTTGGAACCAATTCCCTTGCTTAGCAGCTTCAGCTTTCATGTCATCTTTTGATGAAGTTGGCAAGCCAAGTGCTACAACTTCGTCATAAATCTTATTAACCGTACCAGTACCAAAAATGATTTGATATTGGCCTGAGTTAAAGAAAGCTCCCTGAACTTTTTCTAGATTTTCGACAGTATTTTTGTCGATCTTTCCTTCATCTTTAACCATGACGCGCAGACGAGTCGCACAGTGAGCTACACTGTTAACGTTCTCACGTCCACCCAAGGCTTCGATGACCTTTTTTGCAATTTCAGTATTGTTCATTTGCAAAAATCTCCTTATAAAAATATTATAAAACTTTTTGAAAGCGATTTTATCGCCTTTACGAATATTATTTTACCATGATTCAGAGATATGTCAAGCGTTTTGCAGAAAAAATATTTTTTTACTGTTAAATGTTGATTTTTCAGCAGAAAACGTTTACTATAGTAATAAGAAATAATATGATTCGGAGGACAAAAGATTGGCTTGGACGACTGAAAAACGCTACAAACGCTATGAAGACTGGACTCAGGAAGAGGTACAGCAGATCAAAGAAAACATCGCTAAATCTCCTTGGCGGGCTAACTACCATGTTGAGCCCCAGACAGGTCTGCTCAATGACCCCAATGGTTTTTCCTATTTTGATGGCAAGTGGGTGGTTTTCTACCAAAACTTTCCTTTTGGGGCAGCCCACGGTCTCAAGTGCTGGGTTCAATTAGAAAGTGATGACCTAGTTCACTTCACTGAAACTGGCCTTCGGGTGCTGCCAGATACTGCTCTGGACAGCCATGGTGCCTACTCAGGCTCTGCCATGCAGTTTGACGACAAGCTCTTTCTCTTCTATACTGGCAATGTTCGTGATGAGAACTGGGTACGTCATCCTTATCAAATCGGTGCCTTGTTAGATAAATCAGGCAAGCTCGAAAAAATTGACAAGGTCTTGATTGAACAACCTGCTGAAGCGACTGACCACTTCCGCGATCCCCAGATTTTCAATTACAAAGGGCAGTTCTATGCCATTGTTGGTGGGCAAAATCTAGACAAACAAGGCTATGTCAAGCTTTACAAGGCTGTTGATAATGACTATACCAACTGGGAAGTCGTTGGCGATTTGGACTTCGCCAATGACAAGACAGCCTATATGATGGAGTGTCCTAATCTAGTCTTTATCAACGACCAGCCAATCCTGCTCTATTGCCCTCAAGGCTTGTCTAAGGATGTACTAGATTATGGCAACATTTATCCAAATATGTATAAAATAGGTCAATCGTTTGACACAAATAAAGCCGCGATGATTAATCCTAGCCCTATCCAAAATCTGGACTATGGCTTCGACTGCTACGCGACCCAAGCTTTTAACGCACCTGACGGTCGTGCACTGGCTGTCAGCTGGCTAGGCTTGCCTGATGTGGAATACCCATCTGACCGCTTCGACCATCAAGGAGCCTTCTCCCTCGTCAAGGAATTAAGTCTGAAAGACGGAAAACTCTATCAATACCCAGTGCCTGCTATCAAGGATTTGCGAGCAGAGGAACAGCCTTTCACTGCTCTGGCAGAAAGCAAGAACAGCTACGAACTAGAGCTAAATCTCGCTGCGGATACCGAACACGAAATCGTCCTCTTTGCAGACAAGGACGGCAAGGGGCTACGCATCAACTTCGACCTCAAGGCAGGGAAAGTGACCGTTGACCGCAGTCAGGCGGGTGATCCATTTTCTCTGGACTTTGGAACTAGCCGAAGCTGTGATATTGGCAAAGAAGCCACAAGCGCTACTATCTTCATCGATAAATCAATTTTTGAAATTTTCATCAATAAAGGAGAGAAAGTATTTTCCGGCCGTGTCTTCCCGAGAGAAGATCAGACAGGCATTGCCATTACCAAAGGCAATCCAACCGGTACTTACTATGAATTAGATTATGGTCGCAAAGCTAACTGATGTAGCAAAACTAGCAGGAGTCAGCCCTACAACTGTTTCCCGCGTCATCAACAGGAAAGGCTACTTGTCCGACAAAACGATTTCCAAGGTTGAGGCAGCCATGCGAGAATTGGCCTACAAGCCCAACAATCTGGCGCGCAGCCTCCAAGGAAAATCGGCCAAGCTAATTGGACTCATTTTTCCCAATATCAGCAATGTTTTTTATGCAGAATTGATTGGCAAGCTAGAGCACGAACTCTTTAAACAGGGCTATAAAACCATCATCTGCAATAGTGAGCATGACTCTGACAAGGAGCGTGAGTACCTTGAGATGCTGGAGGCTAATCAGGTGGATGGTATCATCTCCGGCAGTCACAATCTAGGCATCGAAGACTACAATCGCGTGACTGCTCCAATCATTTCCTTTGACCGTAACCTTTCACCAGATATTCCAGTTGTCTCCTCAGACAACTATGGTGGTGGAGTGCTGGCTGCTCAGACCTTGGTCAAGGCTGGCGCTCAAAATATCATCATGATTACTGGTAATGATAACTCCAATTCCCCAACTGGGTTGCGCCATGCTGGCTTCGCCTCTGTTCTACCAGACGCTCCAATCATCAATGTCTCTAGCGATTATTCTCCCGTCCGCAAGGAAATGGAAATCAAGCATATTTTAACCCATGAGAAGCCAGATGCTATCTTTGCTTCAGATGATTTGACAGCCATTTTAGTGATGAAAGTCGCTCAGGAGCTGGGCATCCAGATTCCTAAAGATTTAAAAATCATCGGCTACGACGGAACCTACTTTGTGGAGAACTATTATCCTCAACTAGCGACTATTAAACAGCCACTGAAGGAGATCGCCAAACTTCTGGTCGATTTACTGCTACAAAAAATTGACAAGCAAGAAGTCACAACGACTGGCTACTTCCTGCCTGTGAACCTCTTACCTGGCAAAAGTGTATAACTTTTTTGATCTTCATTAAATTCCTTCATCTGACTGTCAGTGATGACGAACCCCCAAAGATTTGGCAGAAACCAACTTTTGGGGGATTTTTAATATCATTAATCCCTAGCAATTACTTCAATGTTAGCTCCGTCTAGGATGACTTTCTTTTATAATTAAGTTTGAAGTAGCTAGCCGAGACCTAAGTTGCCGTGAATCTATAGGAAAAGTGAACAGCCGAGGCCTAGGTTACCACGAATCTATAGGAAAAGTGAACAGCCGAGACCTAGATTGCTATGATCCTATAGGGAAAAGGACCAGCCGAGACCTAGGTTGCTATAATGGAAACTTTTTAAGCATTATCAGCAACTACAACTATCAAAAACCAAAAAAAGCTGAGACAATCGTCTCAGTCTTTTTCTTCTGTTATAAATTGGCTTAAAATACCATTGATAAACTTACTTGATTTTTCATCAGAGAATTGCTTGGAAAGTTCAATAGCTTCATTGACCGCTACTCGCTCGGGAGTATCAAACTCTGTCATTTCAAAGATGCCTAATCGCAGGATATTCTTTTCCACCAAGGTCAGACGCTCAACTGTCCAGCCTGCTTTCAAGTGCTGGGCGATTTTCTTATCTAACTCTTCCTTGGATTGAGATACTCCTGTGACCAAGTTGAGTAGAAAGGCTGGGATATTGACCTCAGCATCTGTCAGCTCTTCGTCCTTATCATAGGTATAAGCAAAGCGACAAGACTCAATGGCATCCCCTTCATACTCTAGGCTCATCAAGGCCTGAAACGCCCGCTGGCGTAGCTCTCTTCTAGATTCTAACAAAACATCAGTCATTGAGGAAATCCTCATCAAATAGATCTTTCAAATCTGGTTTTGGTGATTTTTCTGGAACAATACCTGCCACATGGATATTGACAGCAGATAGCTCCACTTCAGCCATATCGTTCACAGCACTTTTGACCGCCTTTTGGATTGCAACTGCAACTGTTGGCACACTAATACCGTACTCCAGATAGAGGTAGATATCAACTGATATGTCGCCACTTTCATCTGTATGCAGCGCAACACCGCGTCCAAGCGTACGCATAGAAAGGCTATCTGACATGCTTTTATTTGCAAAAGAATGAACGCCCTCTACCTTAGCCGTAGCAATGGCAATAATTTTTTCCAAGACTCGTGGCGCAATAACGATTTCGCCTAATTGTTCGTTTGCCATAAGAATTCCTTTCTATATGAAAGATTGAAATTACGCACGAGAAACGTAAGTTCCTTCTGCTGTATTGATGACCAATTTTTGTCCAACTTCGATGAAGTCTGGCACGTTGACAACAAGACCTGTTTCAAGAGTTGCTGGTTTACCAGAACCTGTTACGGTAGCACCTTTGATAGATGGTTGTGTTTCTGTTACCACCAATTCAACAGTTGTAGGTACTGTTACACCGATCACTTCTGATCCGTAGAATTGGATTTTCACGTCTGAGTTTTCAAGGATGAATTTCAACTCGTCCTCTACATTAACGACTGGAATTTCGTATTGATCGTAAGTCTCAGTATTCATGAAATACGCAGTACCATCCATTTGGTACAAGTATTGTGCTGGTACTGTTTCGATGATAGCTTGTTCAAATTTTTCTTCTGGACGGTAGCTAGTCTCAAATGTAGAACCAGTACGAACATCACGCAATTTCATACGCATGATAGTATTTCCCTTACCTGGTTTGTGGTGGCTTGCTTCCAAGACACGGATCAATTTACCATCTGCAGTTTCAAAAGTCATTCCAGCTTTCAGCTTGCTTGCTTCAATCATTTGTTTTTTACCTCTTTAATAAATAATTTACTCTTTATTCTACCATAAAGCTTGATAATTCTCAAATCACAATCAATTCTTTTGGAGCAAGGGTCAAGACCTCACAACCAGTTTCTGTGATCAGAAGGTCATCTTCGATCCGAACGCCGTATTTGCCATCCAGATAGATCCCTGGCTCATCGGTCAGAACCATGCCAGCCTTGATCGGCTCTTCTGACTTGCCAAAGTAAGGAATTTCATGGATATCCAGACCAATCCCGTGGCCAATCCCGTGGCTGAAGTAAGGGCCGTAGCCTGCATCGTTGATAATTTGACGAGGAATCCGGTCAAAATCAATACAGCTGAGTCCAGCTTTAGCCGCTTCTATCAAGGCTTGATTGCTGCGCAGGACAATGTCATAAATCTCCCGCTCTTCATCTGTCACCTGCCCCACATGAACAGTCCGTGTCATATCGCTGACATAGTGGTTATAATAGCAGCCAAAGTCCATGGTCAAGGTTTCACCATTTTGGATGACCTTGTCACTAGCCACACCGTGCGGCATAGCAGAGCGGTAGCCCGAAGCGATGATGAAGTCAAAGGAGGCACCTGAAGCACCTAGCTGGCGCATACGGGCATCCAAAAAGTTCATGACAGCCAGCTCTGTCGTCTGACCAGGCTTGATAAAGTCCAGCACATCTAGGAAGGCTTGATCAGAAATCTGGCAGGCCTTGCGAATGGTCGCGATTTCTTGCTCATCCTTGATCATGCGCAGATTTTCGATAAAGGCTGTCATCGGCACCAGCTCATGACCAGCAAACACACTTTCCAGCATCTTGAAGTAAGCATAGGAAATTTCATCATCAAAACCGATTTTTGCCAACTTGTCGTCTGCAATGATTTTAGCAATTTCTCCAACTGCATCCCGTGTTTCAACAATATCAAAGCCCTCAACAACGCCCTTTGCAATCAAGGTATAACGAGAATCCGTCAGGAAAATCCGTCGTGACTTGCTGATGAAAACCGTCGCTTCTGTTCCGCTGAAACCGGTTAAATAGTAAATATTTTTCAGATTGGTTACTAGGACAGCATCACATTCTGTCTGAGCCAAGGCTGCTTCAAATTTTTCAACTCTTGATAACATGAGAAAACCTCCGTAAAATAATTCGATTGAGTATCGTAAAATAAAAATTCTGCTGATGAAGAGCCGCTACTCCTCGTCTTTTGTTTCTTTTTGCGCCTTTTCCACATTGCGCTGATAGGCCTGAATCTGTCGCTCCAACTCCCGTTCGATCGCTGGTTCTGGCGCATATTTTTCTTCCCAGTCATCTGGTTTGAGGATTTTATGGGTTACTGGATCAAAATGCGCTTTTCCATCTGGGAAAATTTTCCCCATATTGGCCTGATGGACAATATCAAAAATCCGCTCAGGATCAACTCCCATCAAGACAAAGCTACCGTAAGTAAAGTAGAGCGTATCGATCAGAGCATCAACTTGACCAACTAAGGAGATTTCTGCCTTGCTCTTGCTACGAACCTTGGCAGCAGCCTTATCTAAAGCCTCGTGCATTCTGGCCATCGACTGATCAAATTCTTCCTCTGAAGAGCTGGCAGCTCTGAGAAATTCAACCAACTCTTCCAACTTGAAGTCAGCACGGTGCCGAGCTTCCTCTGGTGTCCAAGCGATGGGTTCTTCCTGCGTAGACTCATCCATGACACCATGGAAAGTCTTGACCTTATTGAAATGGTGATCGCTGGATACAAAGACTTTCTCACTGGCCAAAATACCGAAATGTTCTAGCGCCCGATGAATCCCATCCTGACTATTGCTGCTAGTCGTATGCTTGGCTACTTCTTTGACAGAGCTGGTGCCATTTCCCATAGCAATAGACAAGCCAACTCCCGACAGCATTTCCAAGTCATTGTCAGAGTCGCCGAAGGCCATGACCTGATGGATATCAAAGCCATACTCTTGACCGACTAGACGAATCCCCTCCAGCTTGGACATCCCTTGATTGATGATGTCCGCTGCATAGGGGCTCGAACGAGTAAATTTTAAATGCGGGAAATCCGCTTCAATCTTTGCACTCTCAGCCGGATCCGCCAAAATCAGCACTTGATAAATGGGCTCTTGAATCAATTTCAGCAGGTCTTCTTCATGCTGAGGCAAGGCCTTGCTCACAATCTTGTTAAAACCGTGACTCACCGTCCGAGTCATGCTCCTAGGGATAAACTGGGTAGCCCACTGGGAAAAGGAACTCATACCAAAGGTCATAATTTTTGAACCTTGCATGGCCTGTTCTGTCCCCAAGGAAATTTCTTTTCGGTGCTCCTTGGCATAGGCAATCAGATCACGCAGGCTCTGCTTATCAATCGGTGTGGCAGAAATGACCCTGTCCTTTGAAAAAATATACTGACCATTGTAGGTGACAGCAAAGTCTAAATCCAGCTTGTCCATAAAAGGCTTGACAAAGAAGGGGCCGCGGCCTGTTGCTAAACCGACCAAAATCCCTTGTTCCTGCAAACTCTTAATGGCAGCCTCTGTCGATTTCAAGACGGTTCGACTATCATTAATCAAGGTTCCATCTATATCAAAAAAGACGGCTTTTATTTCCATTGATTTTCTCATTCTTTCCTTTTATGATACAATAAATTATAACACAATTCACGGAGAAGCTCATCTATGAATAAGCAAATTTTAGTTTTACATACGGGTGGAACCATTTCCATGCAGGCTGATGGAAGTGGCGCTGTCAATAGCAGCCAAGACAATCCCATGAACCATGTGGCTGTTCCCTTAGAGGGTATTGAGGTGAAAGTGGTTGATTTCTTCAACGTTCCCAGTCCTCACATCACTCCCCAGCACATGCTCGAACTCTACCAAAAAATCAAGGCTGACGCTGACAAATACGATGGTGTGGTCATTACCCACGGAACCGATACTCTAGAGGAAACGGCCTACTTCCTTGATACCATGGACCTACCTGATATCCCTGTCGTTTTGACCGGAGCTATGAGAAGTTCAAATGAACTCGGCAGTGACGGAGTTTATAACTACCTGACTGCTTTACGGGTAGCCAGTGACGAGAAGAGTCGAGGCAAGGGCGTTCTCGTCGTTATGAATGATGAAGTGCATGCTGCCAAATATGTCACTAAAACCCACACCACCAACGTCAGCACCTTTCAAACTCCGACGCACGGCCCTTTAGGCCTAGTCATGAAACAGGAAATTCTCTATTTCAAAACAGCAGAACCTCGCGTCCGCTTTGATCTGACTAGCATTTCGGGACTGGTACCCATCATTCCAGCCTATGCTGGCATGACGACAGAACTGCTGGATATGCTGGATTGGCAAAAGCTAGACGGTCTCATCATCGAAGCCTTTGGCGCAGGCAATCTGCCAAAAGAAACTGCGGAAAAATTAACAGAGATGGCAGAAGCTGGTCTCCCCATCGCTCTCGTTTCACGCTGTTTCAACGGCATTGCTGAGCCTGTCTACGCCTATGAAGGGGGTGGTGTCAAACTGCACCAAGCCGGAATCATGTTTGTCAAAGAGCTCAATGCACCGAAGGCTCGCATCAAGCTACTGATTGCCCTCAATGTTGGCCTAAGTGGTCAAGCATTAAGAGATTATATAGAAGGATAAAAAACTAAGCTTGCCTACTCGCTTGCTAGGCATTATTTCTTGATTTTCCTTTATAAATGCTGTATCCTTCGATATAAAGTTCCAAGTTCATAAATATTCTTAGCCTTAAGCGAAGTTATAAATTCAAAAAAAGAGTCTGGGACAAAAGTCCTAGACTCTTCAATTGTCTTTGGATTGTAGAGTAAGACGCAGTGGTTGAGTGGGCTCTACTACGCTGATTTCATCAGCTTTTACAGCCCTACTCAACTGTGCGGAGGTGGGACGACGAAATCGAATTCTAACGAATTACCGATTTCTGTCCCACTCTCTCTTTTTCTTGTTTTTATGAATTTGGATCATCTAGACTGCGGCCATGAAGACCTTTCTCGCGCTGAACTTGGCGCAACTTTTCAGGCGTCACATCATTGCCATCCTCGTCAACGATCTTGATGCCTTCAATGTGATGGCGAACAGAGCGACGGTAGCCTTCGATATACTCTTCACGAAGTTTAGCTTGTTCCACTTTTTCTTCAGCAGTTAGGCCTTCGGTTTTTTTCTTTTTAGCCAGTTCGTTGATGCGTTCAATTTTTTTAGGATCCATGATTCTACCTCTCTTACCTTTTATTTGGTATTAATCTGATTAAACTGCGCCAACTGTCCCGCTTTAGCCGTCAAAGAAGCCAGAAGAGCTAGGCGGTTGTTGCGTACAGCCTCATCTTCTGCCATGACCATGGTATGGTCAAAGAAAGCGTCAATAACTGGACTGAGGGCAAAGAGTTGGTCCAAATTGGCAGCCAAGTCTGATGTCAACTCCACAGCTTCAATGGCGGCAGCCAAGTCTTTTTCCTCTTGATTTTCAAAGAGAGCTGGATTGATCGCTGTCTGCCCTTGGGCTTTCTCAGCTAGATTGAAGACCCGAGACAGGCTTTCCACTGCTGTCTTGAAGTTGTCTTCCTGAGCTTTTTCTGCTAGAAGCGCAGCTGTTTCTACCAAA
>NZ_CALIIB010000119.1 GCF_938020365.1 uncultured Streptococcus sp.
CGCTGATTTTTGCTAATGTGGTTCAGGCTATAGCCTTTGCTTTTTCTCGGCCAGCCAATAAGTCTTATATTACCGAAATTGTGGACAAGGAAGACATTGTGGCTTACAATTCTCATCTGGAATTGGCCTTGCAAGTTATCAGTGTCTCAGCTCCAGTTTTGTCTTTTATCGTAATGCAGTATGCAAATTTGCGTATCACTCTTCAGCTGGATGCCCTGAGCTTCTTTCTGGCTTTTGCCTTGGTTTACTTTCTGCCTAATCATGATCCAAGCAAGCAGCAGTCTCCCATCAATTTTGGTAATATCCTGAGAGATATCAAGGAAGGGCTAGTTTATATCCGTCAGCAAAAAGAAATTTTCTTTCTGCTTTTGGTAGCTTCTGCAGTCAACTTTTTCTTTGCGGCCTTTAATTATCTATTGCCTTTTACCAATCAGCTCTACGATAAAGCCGGCTCTTATGCAACTGTTTTGAGTTTGGGTGCTATAGGCTCAATCATCGGAGCCATTCTAGCCAGCAAGGTTAAGGCCAGTATGGGAAATCTACTTGTAGCCCTGCTATTGACTGGTATCGGGGTAGCAGTCATGGGCCTCTCTGCCTTGCTACCAGTTCATCCATATTTTTCTTATTCTGGTAATCTTATCTGCGAGCTCTTTATGACTGTGTTCAACATTCATTTCTTCAGCCAGGTTCAGACCAAGGTGGACAAGCAATATCTAGGCCGCGTTTTCTCAACGATTTACACGCTAGCAATTCTTTTCATGCCTCCTGCGACTTTTCTGATGACGCTGCTGCCGAGTGTCCGCACCCTTTCCTTTCTTCTGATTGGTCTGGGGGTAATGGGATTGGCTTTGATTTCCTACCTTTATCAAAAGAAAATAGAACAAACTAGGTTGGAGTGATTTCCAACCTAGTTTAATGTTTTGTCTTGCAAATCTTCAGCTGAGAATTTTTAAATTCATTACCAGCCTAATTTGGCTTAGAACTTTCTTTCCAAGCTACTAGTCCAATTGGCTGATAGATCAGGAGTGCTAGAGATTTGGGTAACTGGTAGAAAAATTTTTTCCATTGGAATGTACATATAATCATTGTTCCTTGCTAGTAAAAGTAGTATGATGAAGTATAAGCAAAATTAATGGAGTGAGGAATGAAAGATTTTCATTTTGATGCGATTTCAGCATTTGAAAACTATAAAATTGAGGAGGCCAAAGATGGCCATGTTTTAGTAACCACAGAGGTCGTTCCCTCTTCTCTAAACTATTATGGCAATGCACATGGAGGCTACTTGTTCACCTTGTGCGATCAGATAAGTGGTTTGGTTGTCATTTCACAAGGAGCTGACGCCGTGACCCTACAATCCTCCATCAATTATCTAAAAGCGGCTAAACTAGGCGATACTCTGAGCATTGAGGGGAACTGTGTCCATGCCGGACGGACGACTAGAGTGGTGGATGTGGATATTGTTAATCAAGATGGGAAGAATGTCTGCAAGGGGACCTTTACCATGTTTGTCACTGGCGAAAGGGGAGAAAATGCACAAGTTAGAATATAAACATTATCTTTTTGACTTTTATGGAACACTAGTAGATATCCAGACTGACGAAGATGATCCAACTTTATGGTTGTATCTTTCCCGCATCTATGCAGCATATGGAGCAGATTATCAGCCAGAAGACTTGAAAAAGAAATATGGACAATTGGTAGCAGAGCAGGAAAACAAGGTAGCTCAAGAGAAAGGCCTTGCCTATCCAGAGGTTGATTTGGTGGCGGTTTTCATTCAGCTTTTGCAGAAAGCTCTAACTAAGCATGAAACCAAGACTCCGCTTCCTGATTTGCAGGCTTGGGGAGAGCAGCTGGCTGTAACTTTTCGGAGTTTATCCCGTCGTCAGCTCCATGCCTATCCCAATACCCTGAAAGTTTTAAAGGCCATTAAGGATCAGGGAGGCGATATTATATTGCTATCCAATGCTCAAAAGGCTTTTACAATGCCAGAAATTGAATTGACGGGTTGTGCTCCTTATCTGGACAAAGTTTATATTTCTTCGGATTATCAGATCAAAAAACCACAAGCAGAATGGTTAGAACTCGTATTGGAGGAGAATCAGTTCAATCCAGAAGATACGGTGATGGTTGGCAATGATTTTTCTACGGATATGGCTATTGCTGAAGCTGTTGGGATTGATGGCGTTTTGCTGAACACCTTTCCATACTCAGCTGCAGAGATAAATAAGCTTAATAAAATGCAGGCCAGAGTCATTACGGATATAGAAGAACTGCTGGAAAATAGGAAGTAAAAGATGTTACGAGGTCTTTGAATGATTTATTCACAGCTAAAACTGTGGATAACTCCTAGAAACATTACGATTTGATGAAAAATTGTGGATAACCTTTATTAATTTGCTTACTTATGATATAATAGCCCATATAAATAAAAATAGAAGAGGTATGTGAAATGTCACGTAAACCATTTATCGCTGGTAACTGGAAAATGAACAAAAATCCAGAAGAAGCAAAAGCATTCGTTGAAGCAGTTGCATCAAAACTTCCTTCATCAGACCTTGTTGAAGCAGGTATCGCAGCTCCTGCAGTTGATTTGACAACTGTTCTTGCTGCTGCAAAAGGTTCAAACCTTAAAGTTGCTGCTCAAAACTGCTACTTTGAAAATGCAGGTGCTTTCACTGGTGAAACAAGCCCACAAGTTTTGAAAGAAATCGGTACTGACTATGTTGTTATCGGTCACTCAGAACGTCGTGACTACTTCCATGAAACCGACGAAGATATCAACAAAAAAGCAAAAACAATCTTTGCAAACGGTATGCTTCCAATCATCTGTTGTGGTGAAAGCCTTGAAACTTACGAAGCTGGTAAAGCTGCTGAATTCGTAGGTGCTCAAGTATCTG
>NZ_CALIIB010000120.1 GCF_938020365.1 uncultured Streptococcus sp.
TATCAATAAAAGAACGACTCAAGAGAATTTTAACTTGCATTTGATTCTCCTGAATAAAAACTAGTCTATCTCGAACAATACTTCTCAAAAACACTGAAAAAGTCTCTTGGTTTGCTGTAAATTTCTTCTTAGAAAAATCAGCAATCATATCTGGAATAACTTGCTCAAGAAAAGTCGATAAAATTGCTTCTAAGATGCCTTCCTTGGTCTTAAAGTAACTAAAAACCGTCCCTTCTGAAACTCCAGCTTCCTTGGCGATGAGACTGGCTGTTGTGTTTTCAAAACCAATTTCTGAAAATAACTTTAGACTTGATAACAGTACTTGACGTTGTTTTAAACTCAAATTGCTATTTTCTAATGTCTGGGCATACTTTTGTTCTAAACTTTCCATCACTAGCACCTCCCTGCTACTCTCTTACTTTTACGACTTTCTTACCTCGAGTGTGTCCCAATCTCAGACTACGATATGCTTCTCTAACTGACTTTAGAGAAAAGTCATACACTTGATCAATATTTAGCTGAACCCTCCCATCTGAGACCATCTCCGCTAGAGTCTTAAAATCATCATATGTAGAGTGTCTCGGACCCGTGAACTGAGCTCCTCTTACTATAACATATGGAGAAGGTACTAGAGTGCCAATAGCCGTACCCTTTAATCCCAAACTGAAAGCCAATTTAACATAATCACTCCCATAGCAATCCAAGAATTTTGTAATCGGCTTTGGAGTTGCTGATAGAAGAGCATTATGGATGTTCTCTTCGTAAGCTACTGGTATGGCACCTAAGGACTTGAGATATTCTGAATTCTTCTTACTTGCAATTCCGATAACCGTTGCACCCTTAGCAACTGCATACTGTACTGCAATACTCCCAATACCACCTGTCGCTGCTGAAATAACTACAACATCTTTAGAATTTAACTTAATTTTTCTAAAAGCACCTCCCACAGTTAGAGAGGCTACACCCATAGTAGCAGCATGCTTCATATCAATCATCTCTGGCTTTAGTACAATTTCCAATTCACTGACACAAATTTCTGTGGCCAAAGATCCCCTCTTGGTCTCCAATCCAGGGTCACTGATATTGTTCCAAAAACCTTATCCCCTACTGCAAACGTATTTACTCCTTCACCGATTTCTGTAATCACTCCAGCAAAATCCCGACCAACACCTCTTGGAAAAAGAGATGATTTCGACTCTAACCAACGACTGGGATTTCTTAGTTTCGCCATAAAAGATAAAAATCTAAGTGGCTTTGCACCCTCAAAAGTCTTATAATCAATAGGATTTAAACCAACAGCATGAACTTCTACCTTAACTTGATTCACTTCTAAAGAATCAGATTTAATATTCACCAAATCTAACACTTCTTCATCACCGAAACGACTATATTGTATTGCTTGAACAACCATTTTATGAACTCCTTTGCCCCTCACACATTGAGTGAGCGCTCAACCATTTTTGATTATACGCTTATTCTTCAAAGATGTCAACGATACTGTTCCCACAGAGAGTAGGACAGAAATCGGGAATTCGTTAGAATTCGATTTCGTCGTCCCACCTCCGCACAGTTGAGTAGAGCCCACTCAACCACTGCGTCTTGCTCGACAATCCAAAGACAATTGAGAGGCTAGGACTTTTGTCCCAGACTCTCATAATAAAAATGGATCGAATTTCAGTATCTTGGTAAATAAAAAAATACTGCTGGCTTAATAGCTCTATATTTCCTTATAAAAGATTATCAAACTATAACTCAAAGAAATCCGACTGCTTATGAAAGCAGCCGGATTTTTATATATCTAATTTTTCAAAAAATTTGCCTGTTGACTGCTTTTCTTTTAACTTCTCCAGCAGCTCATTCTCCAGAAAAGGACTTAGTTCGTCAAAATCTTGACAAACCTTAAAGACAGTTTCTCTGTCCAACTGGTCATAAGCTAGTTCGTAATAGTCCTTATTATGATGCCAGTTCTGGTCATAATTGACATCTGTTCGCTGATAGTAAACGATGTTTTGCTTCGGTGTCAGGTAAAGCTTTTGTGTTAGAATGCTTTTCTGATCTTTGGACAGCTTGCTACGATTGAAAATCTTGACACCTTGAAAAATCTTGCGCTCATGGATACCTTGATTTGTAATTTTCAATTCGACTCTTTTATAGTGCATATAGTCACCTCCAGAAATTACCTACATTATATCAGGTTCAGGCAGATTTTCAAGCAAAAATGTGTTATTGCCAAAAGTCTTTCGTCGCCTCTAAAATCTCTTCTTCTGAACGAGTCATATTGATTTGCATAATAAACTCCTTTCTTATCTTGTATTAGTATCCCCCCTTCCCCAAGGTCAGGGTCAATAAGAAAATTGAATTTATATCAAAATTCTAGTAACTTTTAGAAACTCACTACAGTTGACAAAGAACCTTAAAATCAGCTTGCTCATTTGAGCAGCTGATTTTTTGTCTATCAATGGATTAATGGACTGTAACGCTTTACCGAGCCGATTCTTTCAAAAGGGCCAGATATTCCTCTAAAACTAGGTGATGTTTTTGCATATATTGGGCCGACTCTACACCAACATAACGATAGTGCCAATTTTCAAAATTCACACCAGTAATATCGCTTTTTCCCTCAGGATAGCGCAGAATAAAGCCATATCTGGGAGCAATTTCCGCAATCTTATGGGCTACTTCATCATTCTGACCTTCTGGCTCGCTCATATCAATCGCCAAGCCTGTCTGATGCTCACTGGCACCTGGCAGCTGGATCTGCTTTTGCACTTCTTGCTCCGCTTCTTGCCGAGACAAGCCTTCTTCTTCGGCCAAAGCTAGGGCTTCTTCATAGAGCTCTGTCTGCTCCGCTCGGCTACGATAGCCCGAAATCAAAGTTTCCTCTGGCGCAATAGCCCTAGCTGCAGCTAAAAATTGTCTGGTATTTTCAGCAATACGACTATCTACCTGAATATCATCAATTTGGGTCAACTTAGGATGAGACTCTTCCTGTAAATGGCTACGATTGATTAAAGTCAACTCCCAATCATCAACTGATACCTTGGGCAAGTCAGAACTCTGGGCTTTAAGAGCATGATTCATAAAAGTTGGTAAGTCTTCATCCATATCTTGTACTCGCAATAGAGCAAACAGCAAACTGATCCCAATTCCTAAAAATAAGAGCCTATTTATTAGTCGAAACAGAGAGAGTTTTCTCTTTCTTTCATGGCGACCTCGTCTCAAGACTTGTCCTCCAGCTCTTTCGCTCCAACTTCACGATAGGACATATCACCGATGGAAACAACCGAAAATTGTCCATCTTCATAGTCTACGATGGTCACACTACCATTGCCTAGGCCATGAGGTTGCATGCGATTAATCAGAT
Organism: uncultured Streptococcus sp.; assembly: GCF_938020365.1. Lineage (GTDB taxonomy): Bacteria > Bacillota > Bacilli > Lactobacillales > Streptococcaceae > Streptococcus. The sequence goes on from NZ_CALIIB010000120.1 coordinate 3,365, forward strand.
AGACAAAGGTTCCGATGGTCATGCCATGACTAACTACCAAAGCATTGCCACCGCCCGCAGCCTCCAGCTCCTCAGCAATCTCTGAGAAGCCTTGCCAAATTCGGCTGCTGAGTTTTTCCCAATTCTCAGCCCAGCCAGCCGTATCGACTTCCACCAAACCTTCTGCCAGCTCGGCATAGCTGAGTTGATGGACATGGTCAATATTAAAGACCCTAGGCATGACTCCCATAAAGAGCTCGCCATCATAGCCACCATCAAAGCTGCCAAAACACCACTCTCGAATGCGCTTGTCAAACCTATAAGGAATCTTTCCAGTCAAGCCCAGCTCTTCCAGAATAATTCCCATGGTCTGAATGGTTCGACCCGAATCACTGGATCTAGCTAGTTTAAAATCAATACCCGCTTTTCGCAAACCAATTCCTAGTTCATGGATGCCACGTTCACCTTCTGCTGTCAATGGACTATCACTCCAGCCCTGAGCTCGTCCGATTGTATTAAACATGGTCTTCCCATGCCGAATGAGGTATAATCTTGTTTTTGCCATACACTTCCCCCCTTATTCTCCTCTCATTATATCACGTTTCTGAAAAAAAGCAGTTTCTAAGATTGAGAGAAGACAGCTCAATAAAGCTGAATTATTGCCATGCTTTCTTTTAACCGTTTATTCAGCGTCCAAAATTTTGGCACCAACTTCACGGTAGGACACATCTCCCAAGATCTGAATCGTAAATTGCCCTTTTTCATATTCAACGACTGTCACACTGCCATTGTCAACCTCAGGATTTTTGCTAATGGCTTTATCAATCAGATAAGCAAAAGTCCCGATGGTCATACTATGGCTGACAACCAAAGCATTGCCTCCACCAGCGGCCTCCACTTCTTGGGCAATAGCTGTAAATCCAGCTAAAATCCGCCCACTGAGTTGCTCCCATGGCTCAGCCCAGCCAGCCGTATCCACTTCAACCAAGCCGTCTGCCAATTCTGGGAACGTCAGCTCTTTATAATTATCGGTGTCACTTACCCTCGGAATCACTCCACGGAAAAGATCGCCACCATAAGCCCCGTCAAAGCTCCCGAAGCACCACTCTCGGATGCGCTTATCAAACTTATAAGGAATCTTCCCAACCAAATCCAGCTCTTCTAGGATAATCCCCATGGTCTGAATGGTTCGGCCAGAGTCGCTCGAGAAAGCCTTGGTAAATTCCAAGCCAGACTCTCTTAGCCCAATCCCTAGCTCACGGATACCACGTTCGCCTTCTTCAGTTAAGGGAGTGTCCGACCAGCCCTGAGCTCGACCAATGGTATTAAACATAGTCTTACCATGCCGGATAATGTATAATTTCGTTTTTGCCATGAATATCTCCTTTTCTCATCAAGGCCACTCGTCTAAGAGTGACTTATTTGTCTCACACTTGACTGAGCAAGACAGAGGGAAAGGGTCTGTTTAGACAGACCCCTATATACTTAGTTTTTAAAACTGTGAATCGGTGCTGGAATCTGACCACCCCGCGCGATAAAGGCAGCTGACGAAGCCTGATTGACTTTCATAACTGGGGCTGTTCCCAAGAGCCCACCAAATTCAATCATATCGCCTTCCTTGCCTTTCGGAATAATCCGCACAGCAGTCGTCTTTTGATTGATAACGCCAATCGCCGCTTCATCCGCAATCATGGCTGCGATGGTCTCAGCTGGCGTTTCCTTTGGAATGGCAATCATATCCAAGCCTACCGAGCAGATAGCTGTCATAGCTTCTAACTTTTCTAGATTGAGCGAGCCATTTTGCACAGCCGCAA
>NZ_CALIIB010000121.1 GCF_938020365.1 uncultured Streptococcus sp.
TTTGATGCTGACGAAGTCCTTCTGAGAAAGAGCGGAAAGCTTTTTCGCGGATTTCTGCATTTTCATGGTTTTGATAGAAATTCTCATAGGTGACAAAGCTGTTTTTGTAAACTTTGCCATCTACTTCAAAGTCAGCCATGGCAAAGTCGCCGGCCCGCATCTTGGTGTAAATATCCTGTGGACTGTAGAAGACTTCGCCTAGATTGGTCAAGGCTTTTTCGACATCTGCTCCCAGATAGTGGGCTTTTTTGATTTTAGCCTGGCGGATAGCTGAAGTCAAATGGGGTTCTTGGTCTAGTTTCTCCAAGACAGCTTCATCTGCACCGACCAGGGCGTCGTCAAAGAAGCTGAGTGCGACATTGGCCTCAGTCTCAAACTCCATAGCTGCTTGGGCAATCTGCGCAAAGCTCTCGTCACCAAAGTCAGTGGTCTGTGGCATAAAACCGTAGTTGCCGATGTGGCTGATTTGGATATAAATCTGCTCTAACTCAGCAAATGCCCGCTCAAAATCTTCGAAAGTGCTAAGCTTGCCTTGGTAATCCCGGACGAATTTCTGGATGTCCTCTCTGGCCTTTTCGATGGCCCGCAGGAAGTCCTCTTGGTCTTGGTAAAGGGCCGTTAGGTCCCAGAGTTCATTTTCTGGAAATTCAGAACGATGTTTTTGTTCCATAGTTTACTCCTTTTGATTAAATAACTATATTCAGTATAGCAAAAATTCCTTCAGAATGCCTTGTTTTTAGGAAAGAATCAGGAAAATCCGCTTTTAGCTGTCTGCTTATAAAAAAGAAAAATATATTTTCGACACTTTTATAGAAAAAAAGCCATTTCCATCCTTTTTCTTTTGGCTGAAATTGTGGTAAAATAGGGTCTGTACGTGCTTGATACAAAGATGAGGATATAATAAGCTACTAAGACTATGATATTAAAGTCACAGTGCTAACTGAACACGCCCTAGGCTTTTTGTAAAAAAAGATAAATCTATCTAGGAGCAGTCGCTCCGTCGTTCGCTTTCCTATGTTTACATTGCTTTTGACGGTCTTAATATCTTGATCTTTGTAGCCAAGGCGTATGAAAAAATTTGAGCATGTGCTCGGCAAGGAGTCTTTATGACAAAACAAGTTTTTAAAACCGTTTTTGCAGGTCGTGAGCTGGTAGTTGAAACCGGTCAGGTTGCAAAGCAGGCAAATGGCAGCGCCGTTGTTCGATATGGAGAAAGCACTGTTTTAACTGCGGCGACCATGTCCCAAAAGATGGCTACTGGTGACTTTTTCCCATTGCAGGTCAATTATGAGGAAAAAATGTATGCAGCTGGGAAATATCCTGGTGGCTTTAACAAACGTGAAGGCCGTCCATCAACAGATGCGACTTTGACTGCCCGCTTGATTGACCGTCCGATTCGTCCTATGTTTGCGGAAGGCTTCCGCAATGAAGTTCAGGTTATCAATACTGTTCTTTCTTATGACGAAGATGCTTCGCCTCAAATGGCTGCTATGTTTGGTAGCTCTCTGGCTCTTTCTATCTCAGATATTCCTTTTAATGGCCCTATCGCAGGAGTTCAGGTCGGCTATGTAGATGGTGAATTCATCATCAATCCTAGCAAGGAACAAAAAGAAGTTTCGCTTTTGGAACTGACCGTGGCTGGTACCAAAGAGGCTATCAACATGGTAGAGTCTGGAGCCAAGGAACTGTCTGAAGATGTCATGCTGGAAGCTCTTCTCAAAGGGCACGAAGCGGTCAAAGAATTAATTGCCTTCCAGGAAGAAATTGTCGCAGCAGTCGGCAAGGAAAAAGCAGAAGTAGAATTACTGCATGTAGATGCGGAATTGCAGGCTGAAATCATTGCAGCCTACAATAGCGACCTCCAAAAAGCGGTTCAAGTAGAAGAAAAATTGGCTCGCGAAGCTGCAACTCAGGCTGTCAAAGACCAAGTCACAGCAGTCTACGAAGAAAAATATGCAGACCACGAAGAATTCGACCGTATCATGCGTGATGTGGCTGAAATCTTGGAACAAATGGAGCATGCAGAAGTGCGTCGTTTGATTACAGAAGATAAGGTCCGTCCTGATGGCCGTAAGGTCGATGAAATCCGTCCGCTAGATGCGGAAGTGGATTACCTGCCGCGCGTGCATGGATCTGGTCTCTTTACTCGCGGGCAAACCCAAGCCTTGTCTGTTCTGACTCTGGCACCAATGGGCGAAACGCAAA
>NZ_CALIIB010000122.1 GCF_938020365.1 uncultured Streptococcus sp.
TATTTTCTTCACTCCAAATATTCGCCATCTCAGGGCGAGAGTAACGGTTGATCATAATTAAGATACCAAGGGCGACTAGAAAGCGACTGAATTTTAGGAAACCAACGACGGACGCTTTCGTCCTAGGAGGTTTATCTAAATTCCGAGCTTTCCGCCCGGGTTCAGTTCTGCAAACTAGATACCCATTCCCTTTCTTTGTTTACAATTGGAAAGTCCGTAGCCCGTATTCAGTTTAGAGGATACGGTGCCCTTGTTCCTTTCTGTTTGTTTATTTTATTCTATAAAAACTGAAATTCGTCAGTTTGATACTGCATTCTTTTTTTCCAATACTCATTATACTTATTTGCGATATTTGAATCTTTAGCTTTCTCAGCTATCATTCTCCAGTTGTCGATTATGAACCTATCATGTTTTTTATAAAAACTTTCGCTAAAGTAATCATCATTCATATCGATTATAGATTTTTCAACATACTGGAAAAAAGCATTCTCGGTAAAGCTTTCAACAATTGGATGAGCTTTATAAGAACCTCTATAAGAAGCTTCAAGAATAGAAAAGAAAAAATCTAAAATATCGTTACTTTCCATACAATCAAAATCCTTAGGGATTAACTCACAAAATTCATCAATTGTTGGATTACTTATATTATATATTTGTGAAATAATTTTTTCTTTCAGAATATCTAAAAGTTTTTTCACTAAACTATTTTCTTTAAGATCAAATAATAATGAGATTATAAGATTGATAGACTCAATGTTCTCATTTTTGTATAAATCAACTATGGACTCTATTTTTTCAATAGCGTACTCTTTGGAGAAATGTTCATAAAGTATTCGTAAGAATCTTTTCATTTCCTTATCTAGTATGTATGTTTTACTAGAAAAATTGACTCGTTCCTCTATTAAATCGGCAAAAATTTCTTCTATTAAGTGTTTTGGTAATTCTTTGCGAACTTTTACAAACTCTTGAAAAATATCACATAACAACTGTTTAGTAGCACTCTGTTCAAGTAAGGTTCTTAATATTTTTTGACTGTTACTACTATCAAATTTCTGAAAAACATTTGGATGAAGCCTATAAATTATCTCAAAAGATGAATATCGCATAACTCCCTCCGACAAAGCAGGTTCGATGGAACGATTCAATTCATCAATATCTTCTATATTATTAATTAAAGTAGATATAAAATACTCATAATTTGTAGTTCCTTCATCTCTTAACTTATCCAACATTTTTTTTAATAAAATAACATATTTTTTATCATCAACAAATGTTAAAGCGTTTGAAGTAATAGATATAATAGATGAAGTATCAATCGAAGGATAATAAAATTGTCCACCGATTTTGTTTATTAGAGAATTTATATATACGTAACCTCCCAACATTTTCTTTGAAGAAACTAAATCAATCATTACTGAAAATACATATCTTGCTTTTTCTGCCGTGCATTTCTCCTCAGAGGGATGCGCGAAACTATTTCTTAAATCAAAACAATATTCCAACTCTTTAATTTCATATCTGGATAAAATTCCAAAACCATCTTCATTACAGAAATTTATCAAATCTCTTTCAAATGGTTTAGAATTATTCCGTTGAATTCTAATTCTATCAAATTGGCTTCTTTGACTCTCATTAAATTCGGTAGATAACATATCAATTTTTTTAAACAAATCGTCCATGCCAGCAATAACAGATAGAATAACACATGCCTTATATGCTTTTGTGTTATAGCAATCTAATGCCTCTTTAAAATAATCTCGAATTTGTTTGTCGTACACCGAGTTTAATAGTTCTTCTTGATCTCTAATCATTATCAATCATTCCTTTTTACCAATAATTACCTGTCTTCTCTTGTCGATTTTTCACCTACGACAAGCCTAGTCAACCTTACAGGGGTAAGACGACGGACCTTATAACTGGGGTCCTGTCTTACTCCCCAAACTCAACCACACTATCCGGCACATCACTAAACAAAGTCACATGCCCCATCTTGCGGTTGTGCTTCGCTTCTATTTTACCATACATGTGGAGGTGGGCGCTTGGATTTTCTGTGACATATTTTTCAGCGGCCTCGACATGTTGACCGAGTACATTAAGCATGACGGCAGGCGCATGTAGTTTGATAGCAGGCAATGGTGCTCCGAGAACACCCAATATATGGGTGTCAAACTGGGAGAAGTCACAAGCCTCAATCGAATAGTGGCCTGAGTTATGTGGTCGTGGGGCAATCTCGTTGACGATGATGTCGTCAGCTGTCGCAAACATTTCCACGCAAAGGGTTCCAGACAAGTTCAGTTGTTCTGCGATTCGTACTGCCATGGCTTTAGCTTTATCAGCCAGACTTTCTGAAATGCGAGCTGGGACAATGGTTTTCGAAAGAATATTGTTGCGGTGGATATTTTCCTGAACCGGAAAAACCGTCACGTCCTTGCCATTCCCAGATACGATGACAGAAATTTCAAGGTCAAAATTGACGAATTCTTCCAAGACGCAGTTTGCTGAATCAGCCAGTGAATAGGCTTCTTCCAAATCTTCTGCCGAGCGAATGACCTTTTGTCCGTGCCCATCATATCCGCCGGTCGCAGTCTTGAGGACATAGTTTTTAGACAGGTCTATATCTGTCAAGTCTTGGCTTGAGGTCACAACCTTGTAAGGTGCCACAGTGACTTGAGCCTTGTTTGAGAGGAAGTCCTTTTCAAAGATGCGATTTTGGGAAATGCGGAGCAGGTCCGTCCCTTGAGGGAGCTGACCATCCTTGATGACAGCATCCAAACCGTCAGCGTCTACATTTTCAAATTCATAGGTGAGGACATCGCAACGCTCAGCCAACTGACGAAGGGCGTCCACATCGTTATAAGGAGCCACGATGATTTCCGCCACGCGAGAGGCCGGGCAATCCGCCGCAGGATCCAGCGCGATAACCTTGTGCCCCATGTAGATAGCAGAAATGGCCATCATCTGACCCAGCTGACCGCCACCGATAATTCCGATTGTTTTAGATGAGCTCATTTGTAGACTCCTCTGCGATTTTTCCTTGCTCTTCTGCGAAATCAGCCAATGCTGTCGCGATAGCTTGATCCTCTACTGAGAGGAGACGAAGGGCAAAGAGAGCCGCATTTGTCGCACCTGCTTCTCCGATAGCCATAGTTGCCACTGGCACACCGCCCGGCATCTGCACAATCGAATAAAGCGAGTCCAGACCACTGAGAGCGCGTGATTTGACCGGTACACCGATAACAGGCAGGGTGGTTTTAGCCGCTACCATTCCTGGCAAATGGGCTGCGCCACCAGCACCTGCGATGATGACCTTGATACCACGACTGCGGGCTTCTTCTGCATGCTGAAACATGAGGTCTGGTGTGCGGTGGGCAGAGACGACTTTTTTTTCATAGGCAACACCGAAGCGGTCTAAGACTTCAGCTGTTTTTTGCATGGTTGCCCAGTCGGATTTGGAGCCCATGATGATGGAAATAATTGGTTTCATATTAAGATATAAAGGGACGATTCGCTTGCGAAAAATCCCGTAGAAAAATAGGAAAACTAACGACGACGTTACGTCTAGGCAGTTTTATATTTTTTCCTAGGGATTTAGTCCCGTGTTCAGTTAGGAAAGCTAACTGAATACTCCTTTCTTACAGTTTTTCTTTTACTGCGACGATTTGGCTCGCTTTCGCTCGCCATGACAAATTTAGTATCTGTTAATCTTTTATCGCCTTGCTTCCGATATCCGTTCGGTAAAAGAGGCCTGTGGTGTCTTGTTTTTCTAGTTGGTCGTAGATTTTTTTCTGCGCAGCTGAGACGGTGTCTGCTGTGGTGACCAGCATATAGACACGGCCGCCATTTGACAGCAGTGCTCTGCTATTTTCCGCAAACTTAGCCCCTGCATAGTAGGTGATGATGTCGCCATCGGTTTTGGCTGGCAGCTCAACGCCCTTTTTATAATCTAGCGGGTAGCCATTTGACGCGACAACCACACCCAGAGTCACGCCCTTGTCCGTCCAAGTGATGTTCGGCTCCTTGCTATCAAGGATATCCGTGATATTTTGTGCAAAGTCAGATGTCAAACGAGGCAAGATAATCTGTGTTTCAGGATCTCCAAATCGAGCGTTGAACTCGATGACCTTCGGACCGTCAGCAGTCAAAATAAGCCCCGCGTAGAGGACACCAAGATACGGACGCCCTTCTTTAATCATGCCTTCAAGGAGTGGCTTGACAATAGTCTCAACCGCTGTGTCAACCACGCTCTGTGACATGTGAGGAACTGGCGCATAGGCACCCATCCCACCAGTGTTAGGGCCCTTGTCACCATCGTAAGCACGTTTGTGATCCTGAGCCGTTGGCATGATGTAGAACTTGTCCCCATTGACAAAGGCAAAGAGAGAGAACTCCTCCCCGTCAAGGAATTCCTCAATAACCACACGCGCACCGCTGTCGCCGAATTTATTATCCAAGAGCATCTCGTGAGCGGCTTCGACCGCTTGCTCAACCGTCTCCGCAACGACAACGCCCTTACCAAGTGCCAAGCCATCCGCCTTGACCACGATTGGAGCGCCCTGTTTTTCGATATAGGCTTTAGCTTCCTCAAAGTCGGAAAATGTGCCATAGGCTGCTGTTGGAACGCCGTATTTGACCATGATTTCCTTGGCAAAATCCTTGGACCACTCCAGCTCCGCTG
>NZ_CALIIB010000123.1 GCF_938020365.1 uncultured Streptococcus sp.
TGTACTTCCAAATCACTGGTACAACTCAAGAAGACCTTCACAAACAATATGAAGCAGATGCTGCAGCACGCACTAAGACGAACCTTGTTGTAGAAGCAGTTGCGAAAGCAGAAGGCTTTGAAGCTAGCGCTGAAGAAGTTGAAGCAGAAATCACTTCATTGGCAACAGACTACAACATGGAAGCAGACCGCGTTCGCCAATTGCTTTCAGAAGAAATGCTTAAACATGATATCGCTGTTAAGAAAGCAGTTGAAGTCATCACAAGCACTGCTAAAGTAAAATAATAGCTTCTAGTCAGCCCTAGTGGGTGACAAATGCAAGTGCAGGAGAGAACGATTTGTTCTCTCTTTTTTGATGTTGGAGAGGTCGTTTCGAAATGGGAAAACTAATCTCTAGATTAAAATAAGCTCTATAATTCCCACAGGGAGTGAACCACTGTAGAAATTATAGAGCTCATATCACAACATCCATGGCATACCCATTTCGTTTGATGCTTTAATAGCATGAAATGCAGCTATTTCGTTTTCAATAATTTTTAATAACTCATCTTCCTCTAGTAAACGTAATATTTCAAGATTTTTTTGTATTAGTTCTTCATCAGCATCACAAATTCCGATTCTGGCCGAATGAAATGCAATTGCATCATACCGTTTAAGTAATTTTGCTGTTTTAATAACCATCGAACAAATATGACTGCACATCGGAAAATGTTTGTAATAAAAATAAAAGGTAGACAAATTTGATAGAAGAGCTAACTTTATAGGAAGGATATTTTGGAAGTCAGAGTATTTTTCTAGTCTGTGAAGAACTAATTGAGTTGTATCTAGAATAGTCTCCGTAGGAAGGACAAAAAGAATGGAGTTTAAAATGTTGAAATCTGATGCGTACCAGGTGTCATGGTGTTTTAGATCGTTCCGTAAAATGTCAACGATATCTGGTGTCACCTTATCTCTGTTTGAAATTCCATTCTTTCTGACTTGAAGTATGACTGTCAAGGATTGGTGCAATTTTTGGATAGAGATATCCCAATGAGTTTTTAGATAAGATTCACATTTTTTATAAATAGTTTCAAGTTCTCCTACTCCACTAATTGAATGAATATTGCTGATTTGATTTAATAGTTGGGTATGCTCACTAGGATGGTAAAGATTACAAATATAATCAAATTCATCAAAGCTCATATTAATTTGTTGAAGTAAAAAAGCCATGTTCTCATACTTTGGAACGACAAGTCCATTCTCTATTTTAGAGAGTGTTGTAGGAGACAGTACATTGCCACACACATCTGACTGAGTGAGGTTTTTAGACTTTCTAATTTCTTGATAAACTTTTCCAAAATCATATCTCATATCATAATCTCCAAAAAAGCTTGAAAATAGTTAAAACAATACTACATGATTCTGACTACATTATATAATTTAGTAAGGAGGAATGCAAAGAAATATAAAAAAATTCAAGTCGTAAATTATGTTCTGTCATTTTCTTATATATTCTTACTAAACTCTATGTTAGGCTAGAGAATTGTGTAGGATATGGAATTTAGAAATAAGAAAGTAGGTCAAAAATGGCTAAGAAAAAGATGCTGTTAACTTTATCAGTCGTAGCATTAGGAATTGCTTCATATACTTTGCTGAAACCAGTTATTGCAGAAACAACAATCGGTAAAACAAACGAAAATCAGACGATTTCAATTTATAAGAATTTACTAAAAGGTAAATCTGAAAAAGAAATTAATGACTACTTTTCAGGTTTATCAGACAGTAAACTGATCATTGCAGACAAATCAGGTGGTTTTACAACTAGCTCTACAGATGACTACAGTAATCCAGTAGAGACAACTGATGAGAATGGCAATAAAGAATTAAAATCTTTCCAAGATAAAAGTGTTGCTGCAACAGTTGGTGAAATCAAAGAAGCACTTAAGAATAACTAAATCATACAACTTGCTGATGTTAATTGCTGGTTGTTGAATTAGAGAGAAAAGTTCCACTTAAAAGTGGAACTTTTTTTGTTGCATGTTTAGATTTTGGGCTCTATGATAAAAAGTTTGACCTCTTGGAGTAACTGGTTAGAGGAAGTATGTCTAGCTTAAGCCTCGGCTGGCTACTTTTCCTATAGATTCTTGGTAATCTAGGCCTCGGCCGCTCACTTTTCCTATAGTTTTATTGCAATCTAAGCCTTGGCTAGCCACTTTTCCTATAGTTTTTTGGTAGCTTAGGCCTCGGTCGGTCACTTTCCTTTAGTTTTTGAGGTAAATGATACTTTTTGATAGCTGTTGGCCAAAAGTAAGTATTTGACGAGAGGGAGATTTCTTTCTAGGTCTCAAATAGGGAATTGTTTCAAAAATAAATAGGATACCAAAAAGCAGCTTTTAGCTGATTGCTGAGAAATGCTAGGCTGTCATAGAGAGATATTTAGCTTTTAGACAGATTTTTTTGGGGAGCTTGTGATATACTGTTAGTATGGAAAAAAATGATATTGTTTACGGCGTGCATGCTGTGACCGAGGCCTTGATGGCCAATACGGGAAATAAACTTTACATTCAGGACGACTTGCGTGGCAAAAACGTGAGCAAGCTGAAAGATCTGGCGGCAGAAAAGAAGGTCTCCATCTCTTGGACACCCAAGAAAACCTTGCAGGAGATGACAGATGGAGCTGTTCACCAAGGCTTTGTCTTGCGGGTATCGGAGTTTGCCTATGCAGATTTGGCGGATGTTTTGAAAAAAGCAGAGCAGAAAGAGAATCCTCTGCTGTTGATTTTGGATGGCTTGACAGACCCGCATAATCTGGGCTCTATCTTGCGCACGGCTGACGCGACCAATGTGACTGGAGTGATCATTCCTAAGCACCGAGCAGTCGGCGTGACACCAGTTGTGGCCAAGACCTCTACGGGCGCTATCGAGCACATTCCCATTGCCCGTGTGACCAATCTCAGCCAGACTCTGGACAAGCTCAAGGAAGCTGGCTTCTGGATTTTTGGGACGGATATGCAGGGGACGCCTGTTCATAAGTGGAATACGGCAGGAAAGTTGGCCCTCATCATCGGCAACGAAGGCAAGGGGATTTCCAGCAACATCAAGAAGCAAGTGGACGAAATGCTGACCATTCCCATGAATGGTCATGTCCAAAGCCTCAACGCCAGCGTCGCAGCGGCCATTCTCATGTATGAAGTCTTTAGAAATCGGGTGGGCTAATGCAAGTACTAGGAAGCTATCTGTTAGAAAAATATCAAACAGAAACGTTTGAGCCGATCATTTATGCTATCTACCATAATAAAAGAGAAGATAATTATTGCTTTTGCTTTGAAATCACTGAGGAAGCAGACCAGTATCCCTTAGAGGACTTATTGACCCAGTATTCCTTGAATTGCACGGATTTATACGGTCAAGGAAGTCAGGTAAATGGCGCTTTGAAATACCTCATTGAGGTAGAAACCTTATCTAGTGATAAGGCGGATTTCATCAGTATTCTCAATTTTTCTACAATTTTAAATAAAGAGATTGTGAATTATGTAAAAGGAAAATATGAGTGCCTTGCTGAAAAGAGGTGTATGAGTTCCTTTTATATGGGGAACCAAAAAGTGGAAGTTCCTGTGCTTGCTTTCCGAAGTGATAACTCTGGGATGGTTTCTTTTCAAAATAAATATCCAGAGGTGCAATTATCAAATTTATTTTTAGAAGATAAAAAATATAATGTTGAGTGTTTAGATGGGGAATGGACCTGTATTGAATTGCTGAATGGCAAAGCAAACTTGATTTTAAACAATTCACAAGATGAATATTTCCAATATATTTTTGATTTGAAAGGTTTTCAAGGTGTCAGTCCTGTTCTAGACTGATCGAGCGAAATAGCTTTTCTAAAAAGTAAGTAATTTCCAATAGCTAGTCCCGATATAGTGGCAGTCAAACCACCACGAATAACCCGCTGATGTCCATGGAGAAGCCTTCTCTGTGGCAACTAAAAGATGATGGAGAAAAAAGATGACCTTTAAAATTTTAACGGATTCGACGGCAGACCTGCCAGAAAGCTGGACTCAAGAACATGATGTGCAGGTTCTGGGCTTGACCATTCAGCTGGATGGCCAAACCTATGAGACTGTCGGACCGGATAAGCTGACCAGTGAGCAGCTTTTAGCCAAGATGGAGTCTGGCAGCAAGCCAACTACCAGCCAGATCAATGTCGGCCAATTTGAAGATGTTTTCCGCCAGTATGCTCAGGAGGGCACAGCAGTTCTCTATGTGGCTTTTGCTTCCGCCCTGTCTGGTACCTACCAAAGTGCAGTTATGGCGCGGGAGATGGTCTTAGAGGATTATCCTGAGGCAATCATCACAATCCTTGATACCAAGGCAGCTTCGATGGGTGAAGGGCTCTTGGTTATGAAGGCAGTAGAAGCTAGAGCGGCAGGTCATAGCCTAGAGCGGACGGCAGACTTGCTTCAAAGTCTGGTTCCTAGAGTAAAGACTTATTTCTTAGTAGATGACCTCAACCATCTTATGCGGGGTGGCCGCATTTCCAAGGCAGCGGCTCTCATGGGAAGCTTGGTCAATATCAAGCCCATCATCGCAGTCACAGCTGATGGAAGTCTGGATTCGGTCGCTAAGGTGCGAGGCAAGAAGAAGGCGCAGGCTGAGGTAGTTCGGATGACTCTAGAGACGATTTCTGAGCCACTTGTAGTGATTGCCTATGCAGGCGAAAAAGAAGTTGCTGAGAATGTCAAGGAGCAGATTTTGGCTTCTGGGGAGGTCACAGAAGTCCTTATCTTGCCTCTTGGTCCGGTTATTTCGACGCATACTGGGCCAGGTACTCTAGGACTTTTTAGCATTGGCAGTGAACTTTCGGACTAAATAGAAATGAAATCGTTATTTTATAAATAATTGCATCAAATATATTGACTTTTGGTTAGAAAATTTGGTATGATAGTAGGCGGTATTGTTTACCCCATTTGTAAGGCCCCGGAACCTTTCAAATAACCCGCGGACCGGAACATCCGCCCTGTAAACAAAAACGATATTCATATAGGAGAAATCATGAACAAAACAACATACATGGCTAAGCCAGGTGAAGTTGAACGCAAATGGTATGTAGTAGACGCTACTGATGTACCTCTTGGACGCCTTTCTGCAGTTGTAGCAAGCGTACTTCGTGGAAAAAACAAACCAACATTCACACCACACACTGATACAGGTGACTTCGTAATCGTTATCAACGCTGAAAAAGTTAAATTGACTGGTAAAAAAGCAACTGATAAAGTTTACTACACTCACTCAATGTACCCAGGTGGTTTGAAGTCTATCACTGCTGGTGAACTTCGCTCTAAGAACGCTGTTCGTTTGATCGAAAAATCAGTTAAAGGTATGCTTCCACACAATACTCTTGGCCGTGCTCAAGGTATGAAGTTGAAAGTATTTGTAGGCGCTGAGCACACTCACGCTGCACAACAACCAGAAGTTCTTGATATTTCAGGACTTATCTAAGGAAAGGAACAATAAAGTATGTCACAAGCACAATATGCAGGTACTGGACGTCGTAAAAACGCTGTTGCACGCGTTCGCCTTGTTCCAGGAACTGGTAAAATCACTGTAAACAAAAAAGATGTTGAAGAGTACATCCCACACGCTGACCTTCGTTTGGTTATCAATCAACCATTCACAGTTACTTCAACTGTTGGTCAATACGACGTTTTCGTAAACGTTGATGGTGGTGGCTACGCTGGTCAATCAGGCGCTATCCGTCACGGTATCGCTCGTGCCCTTCTTCAAGTAGACCCAGACTTCCGCGATTCATTGAAACGCGCTGGACTTCTTACTCGTGATGCTCGTATGGTAGAACGTAAGAAACCAGGTCTTAAGAAAGCTCGTAAAGCATCACAATTTAGTAAACGTTAAAGCTTATTTACACTTATTGAAAGCATTTCGTATCAAAAATACGGGATGCTTTTTCTGTTCACCCCAAATATTTGAACCTTGAATTTCCGTTAATACGTTCCGTTACGACTGTTGGCTTTAAAATAATTAGCTTTATCGTAAGGCTCATACCCTAAAAAGGCTGATAACTCTGCTTGAAGCAGATCGTTCATAACTGTTTCAAGGAATGAACGAAAAAATTCATCAATATCTTGCTTTTGGGCTAAGAAGTTAAGTAGTTTTGTAGTAAACTGTGTCATAGGAATAAACCCCGTTCCAGTAATGTTTCGTAACTCTACTATAACGGATCTCTTCCTGTTTGTGTTTACACGACTTATTTTACACTACCAAAAGAACTTTAGCTATTGGGTATGCAAGCTAAAGTTCTCGGCTCTATAATTTCTGTAGTGAGTAAAGCCACCATAGGAATTGTAGAGTCTATTTTGTTGTAGAAAACATACTAAGATTAGTAGTGAAGAAATCTCCGACGCGAGAGAGTACTCACTACTTTTTCTTTATGTTAAAGTAGTGGTGTCTTGTAAAGTCGTAGGGCTCTATGGCGCTAGACGTCGCTTGACAAACTGGCAAGACACCTTGTTTTAGGTGGAGTTTGATCAAAGTATGTAGGACGCTAAACGTCGCGTATTGAAAATAAAATCACTAAAACATGGAATTATTCAAGACAAAAGAGGTAATGTCATGCGTGCAGTATTTGAAATTGATGGCAGTAAAACAAGTTCTGAGGTGGCCATTTTAGTCAACGGTAAGAAGGTTCATGGCTACACCATACTCAATGATGCCATTGGATTCAATCGCCTGTTGGGCGACTTGAAAACTGTTCATAACCCTGAGATTATATTTAAGGCTACAGGCGTCTTTTCTCGACGTCTTCAAGCCTTTCTTGAGGAATATAGTTACGCTTACACACGGCTAAATCCACTGGAAGCTAAGAAGCAATTGGATAGTCTGCGAGTTCGTAAAACAGATAAAATTGACGCTGAAAAGCTGGCTAAATCTTAGCTTGTGCGCAATCGTAAACCAACTTACGTGCAGGAAGAAGTTTATCAACACCTGCGTGATTTAAGCCGTTTCTATCAAAATATGACAGAAGATCTTGTTCGAACTAAAAACCGTCTGCACAAGGTCTTACAAGTCACCTTTCCTGAATTGGAAAATCTATTATCCACACCTACTGGAGAGCAATATTGAAACTTAGTGATGGCTTTTCCATGCAAAGAGTTTGTATTAAGCCTATCTCAAAGTAACTTGTGTGAGATTATCCGTCAATCTACCTCCAAACGCATCTCTGACAAGCGTATTGCTTACCTGACTGATAAACTTATAAAACTCGCTAAACAATCTTTTTGTGCGGTCAAGAAAACCTCTCCAATGCTTGAAGAGGTTCGTTACTATGCTCAAGAATTGCTTCGTCTTTCTGAACGCAGACAAGTTGTCTTAAACGACATGGTAGCTCTAGCTCAGCTTTTACCAGAGTATGACATCTTACGGTCAATTCCTGGCATCGCAGAAACCACAGCGACATCTATCATTGGCGAATTGGGAGATATTCGTCGCTTTCAGTCTACCAATC
>NZ_CALIIB010000124.1 GCF_938020365.1 uncultured Streptococcus sp.
TTCTATTTTAGAAGTACAATTTATTATAACAGAAAATGGTAATGAGAGAAAAGGAAATGCTTAAATAACTTCATGTGACGCGAATTGTCAAAACCTTGGAGCACATTTACCTCATGTACCAACTCACAGGCGGAGTGTTTGATGATTGGTAATAAAGAATGGGTGTTGAAACATTCAAGTTATTATCATACTGAGAAAGATGGAACAACAAAACGAGTTGAGTTCAATGCAACTAAGCAACCGGAAGAACTGAAGAATAAGATTATACAATAGAAAAAGCGAGCCTAAAACTCGCTTTTTTTATTTAATCTAATAGCTCCTTATTTTCAATTAAGAGTTCTAGTGGAGATTTATCTCTTGCTTCAATAAAACCAGGTTCATATTGGGTATGAAGTGTTCTTTTCTGAGAAGTTGGATCAATATACAACTCTTTTCCATCTTCTGTGTATAGTTGGTTGCCTCTTGTTAGGTAAAGTAAATCCTCTAAGTACTGTCCATCAGTATGTAGGAAATGCTCGATGTATTTAACAGCTTTTAAGATTTCACTTACTTTATCAGAGTATTCATTCGATTCAAGAACACTCTTTTCTAACTCAATCTCTTTACTCGTTCCAAAGAGTTGGGTTGGAGTTGCATTAAAATATTCTGCTATCTTATCCAAATTTGCAAAGGTAGGATAGCTTTTTTGTTTTTCGTAATCAGAGATGGACTGTTTACCGATTCCTAAATCTTCAGCTAGTTGAGTTTGGCTTACCCCTTTTTCTATGCGTAGTCGTGCCAAATTGGGTCCAAAATTTTGAATAATAAAGGTCATGGGAAACTCCTATTTTTATTTTTAACTTATTTTATCACCTAAAAACTTACAAATCAAGTTTTTAGTTGACTTGCCCAAATATTTTTTATAAAATATATTTATAACTTAGAAATAAGTTATAAATGATAAAAAATAGTTCATAAGTTTAGGGACAGTGAGTGAGGAGGAAGTTGAGGACGAGACTATGACTTATGACTATTCGAAGCCTTGGAGCTAGAAATTGTGTGGACAAGGACAAGGGACGAGCCTGACGGGAAGTCAGGCGAAGTCCTGCAGACTGCCGTCCAGACAATTTCTAGCCAAGCAAAAGCTGGCTATTCTAACAGCCAGCAAAAAGGGACACTTAGGGCAACGCCCAAAGAACGACGGAACGAGCAATCGTTGATTTGACGGTGTTTCTGAAACCTAAAAAATCTAAAAGAAGGGGGGACAATTTTGTTGGTTTCTATACAAGATTTAAGAAGTATTCAAGAACGATGTGATGTAGGAGAATTAGTACAGCGGTTAGATGTCAGTATTGATAGATTAACGGTTATCTGGGATACAGACATTGGTTCCCTAAGACAAATTTTTAAAAATCTGAAACAGGCAATAAGTACAAGAGTTGATTCATTTGAAATACATGATAACGTACGAGATGATGTATTTACTTTAGCTAAAGATTTTAATGAGTATGATTCAATCAATATTATATTTTTTCAATTATCCACTTATGGAAATGAACAATTGATTCGAATTGATTTCAATCCTAATACTTTAAAAGAATTTGATGGAATGAAAGTATGGAGGCAATTAATGTACTTTGCTAGATTGAATTCATTGACAGTACGTTTGTCTCGTTTTGATTTGGCATTTGACATTTTCAATAGGCCTGAAATCGTTAATTTGCAACATATTAAAGGTGGTGTTACACATAAGGTCTTCTATGGTAGAGGGGGTGAATTAGAGACGAAATATTGGGGTTCTAGCGGTAGTAATGTACAAGTTAGGTTATATGATAAGAATAAAGAAATCATTGCTCACAAGCGCGATGAGAAGCTAGATTTGGCTGTAAATCCGTTTTGGTGGAGACTGGAATTCCAACTTAGAACCAAAGCGATTGGTGAGGAGATGGTCCAAGATGTTATGAATCGACTTGATAATTTCGGATTTTATAAGCTAGAACATATTCGAGTGGAGCAAAGAGCATTTACAATTATCTTTCTCAACAATCCTGAACTGTTATCATTGGCTTTTCCAAATTTAAAATCAGACAGCATCAAAAAGAAAAAAACAAGAGTCCGCAAACTATTGAGAGAAGAAACGAACCAATTTGCGGAAGAATTAAAAGAAGTATTAATACAGAATCTCCCTAAATTAAATGCAGAATTACAACTACTTGTAGGCGAGTTTCTGAATTTAGAAAATAAATAAGGAGGATAACTATGGACAATAATTTAATTAGTAACAAAGAATTAATTGAAATGGGCTATCGCCCTCATACAGCAAATGATATCATTCATCAGGCAAGAGAATTACTTGTCTCACGAGGCTATACATTTTATAATCGCAAACGTTTGATGGTTGTTCCAAAAAGTGTTGTAAATGAGATTCTAGGAACTGAGGTGGCGTAATATGGCAAGTGTTCGTTATCGAAAGCGAGGAGATAGTAATTTATGGACCTATGAAATTCGTAGCGAAGGGAAAACTGTTGTTCATAATAGCGGTTTTAAAACAAAAAAACTTGCAGAGTCAGAAGCTGAACCGATTCTGCAAGAACTTCGTTTAGGAAAAAGAATTTCTAGAGATATTTCTCTTGTAGATCTGTATCAAGAATGGCTTGAACTAAAAATTCTACCGAGTAGTAGGTCGGAAGAGACAAAGAAAAAATATCTTCTCCGTAAAAACACAATTGAAAGATTATTTGGAAATAAAAAAGTCACTCAAATTCGTGCGAGTGAATACCAAAGAATTATGAATAAGTATGGACAAACAGTTGGTAGAAATTTTCTTGGTAGATTGAATACTGGGATTCATCAGAGCATCGCAATTGCAGACAAAGTTCTAATAGATGATTTTACACAACATGTCGAGTTATTTTCATCCAAAGAACAACAGATGACAGAAGAGAAATATTTACATACAGAAAAGGACTATCTGGATTTACTTTTAGCAGTAAAGAGAAAATTTGATTACCAACGTTCAATTGTTCCTTATATTGTCTATTTTCTATTAAAAACAGGCATGAGGTTTGGAGAGTTAATAGCGTTAACTTGGAATGAAGTTGACTTTGACAGAGGACTGCTAAAAACATATAGGAGGTTTAATACCCTTTCTCATAAATTTGTCCCTCCAAAAAATAAAACGTCTATTCGGATGGTACCGATAGACGAAGAATGTATTAAGATATTACAAGTCCTAAAAATTGAACAGGAGAAGGCTAATAAAGAGCTAGGAATCAAGAATAGGTATAAAATGATTTTTCAGCATTATGGATATATTCACTTGGTACCAGATATTGCAAGTGTCAATAAAGCTTTGAGTGTTCTCTTAAATGAGTTGAACATTTATCCAATTATCACGACAAAAGGCTAGCTCTCTATGCTCCAAAGATGTTGACCTTGGAGTTATCGCAAAAATTTTAGGGAATCGAGATATTTCAAGGTTAGTGGAAGTATAGGCTCATACTTTAGAGGAGAAAATTTTCAAATCAGAGATGTTCGCAAAGATTGCTCATAAAAAATGTGGGGCAAATGATGGGGCAGAATGATTTCAGAGCAAGTAAAAAAGCCTACAGAATAGGCTTTCTTAGTCATACTTTCTATGCCCCCTGCAGGGCTCGAACCTGCGACCCATAGATTAAGAGTCTACTGCTCTACCAACTGAGCTAAGGAGGCAAGAGAAAAAGCTGTATTGGTGCCGGACCTTCACGATTTGTATTGAACCCGCGCAATTAAGCAGGTGGGCAACTCGCTCTAACTGAAGCTGCTTCCGCGTGACACGGCTTGCACGCTGTTAGAAGTCTTTTGTTTCCCTAATAATACAAAAAATAGTCGGTCAACACTTAAGTGTGAAGTCGTACACCACAGCGTTTCTATAATTATAATACCATAAATTTTGAAAAATTCAAGAGAAAAATGTGATTTTTTGCAAACGATGCCATCATTTTTTTAAGTCATCGATCTTATTCTTGGTCAATCCAAGGGCTCGCTCGTATTTGCCATTTTCATTGGGAGTGAAATAATCGGCATCTTTTATCTTGTCAGGTAGATAGTCCTGCTTGACCCAATTGCCAGGATAGGAGTGAGGGTAGAGATAGTCCTTTGCATTGCCCAATTCCTTGCTGCCGGCATAGTGGCCGTCGCGTAAGTGGCGGGGAATAGGCAGGTTTCCATTCTTTCGTAAGTCAGCTAAGGCCTTGTCCATGGCCACATAGGCTGAATTGGACTTGGGAGATAGAGCCAGATCAATAACAATATTGGCAATGAGGATACGGGCTTCAGGAAAGCCGATCCGTTGGGCAGCTTCCAAAGCTGTAACGGTATGGACTTGTGCGTCAGGATTTGCCAGGCCAATATCCTCGTAAGCAATAACGGTCAAGCGTCGAGCTAGGCTAGGCAAGTCTCCTGCCTCAACGAGGCGAGCTGCGTAGTGGAGACTGGCATTGACATCGGAGCCACGGATGGACTTCTGCAGGGCAGAGAGGACATCGTAATGGCCGTCCCCGTCCTTATCCATGGTGATATAGCTCTTTTGCAGGCTGTTTTCCATGACATCGAGCGTGATGTGACGGATGCCCTTGCTATCTTCTGGTGTAGAAAGCACGGCTAGATCCAGCGAATTATAGGCGGAGCGTAGGTCTCCGTTGGTAGAGATAGCAATGAAATCCAGAGCTTCATCGTCTAGCTCCACTGGGAAATCAAATCCTCGCTCCTTATCCGTCAAGGCTAGCTGAATGGCTGTCCGGATGTCGTCGTTGCTGAGGGGCTCAAGCTCAAATATCTGAACCCGGCTGCGAATAGCGGGAGTGACAGAAAAGAAAGGATTTTCCGTCGTCGCCCCAATCATGATGACCAAACCGCTTTCTAATAGCGGCAGCAGGAAGTCTTGCTTGGTCTTGTCCAAGCGGTGAATTTCATCCAGCAGGAGTACCAGTCCACCGGAAAATTTCGCTTCTTCAGCGATTTCCTGCAGGCGCTTCTTGCTATCTACGGTGGCGTTAAAGGTCCGAAAGGCAAACTTGGTTGTGCCGGCAATAGCTGAGGCGATGGAGGTTTTGCCGATGCCGGGTGGCCCGTAGAGAATCATCGAGGACAGGCGGTTGGCTTCAACCATGCGGCGGATGATTTTCCTGGGTCCGACCAGATGCTGTTGGCCGATGATCTGATCAATGCTGGTCGGTCTCATGCGTAGGGCGAGGTTTTCTGGCATAAGATTTCCTTTCTGCAAGTGTTTTTCTTAGCTTTTTGTGTTACTATTATAGATAGTAATATTTTATCACAATGAAAAGAGGAAATCATGGCTAAGTACGGTTT
>NZ_CALIIB010000125.1 GCF_938020365.1 uncultured Streptococcus sp.
AGGAAATGCATGGGAAACTCCAATATATTGCAAGCAAGGGAATTAAGTCCCATATTGATGGTGAATCGGTTGTCATCGGAAATTTTGTCCTGATGCAAGACGAGCAAATCAATATTAGTCCTGAACAAAATGCCCTGATTGAAGAATATAAGAATCACTACAATCTACTGTTCTTGGGCTATCGCAATGATCTTATTGGGATGTTCTGTATCCATACTCCTTTGAGAAAAGAAGCAAAAGTTGCCTTAGAAAAGCTCAAAGCTCAAGGAAAGAAACTGATTTTAGCAACAGGTGATACCTTGGTTAGAACGGAAGAACTTGTAAAAGATTTGCCGTTTGATCAAGTTTATACAGATTTGAAACCTGATGGAAAATTTGAATTGGTGCAGGAGTTACAGCAATCTGGTCATGCTGTCTTAATGGTCGGAGACGGCCTGAATGACTCGGCAGCTCTAACCCTTGCGGATATTGGTGTTGTGATGAATGAAAGTGCAGATATTTCTAAGCAAATGAGCGATATATTATTATTAGATAATCGCTTGGATTTTTTTGAAGAATTAGACTCTCTTTCATCGTCTTTGCAAAAACTGATTCAGAAGAATATCCAAGAAACTATCGTCGTAAACAGTAGTTTGATTGGCTTTGGTTTATTTAACTGGCTTAGTCCTTCCAATCTTTCTATCTTACATAACCTCACAACTTTGCGAATTGTACTTCGTAGTCTTTCTGTTAAGAATAGATATGTAAGAAGATTTTAATCAACCATAAGCAAAAGGAGTTATCTCAGGGAAGAGTAACTCCTTTTGTTTGTGTGGATAAGTTTTGAATGTTTTAGTATGTAAGGACGAAGTATTTCTTCTTACCACGGCGGATAACAGTTAGTTCGTTTTCGAGCTTGTCTGCGTCACTCAAGACATAGTCAAGGTCTTGGATGCGGTCGCCATTAACGTAAATAGCTCCATTTTGAACATCTTCGCGAGCTTGGCGTTTTGAGTTGACCACGCCAGATGTTACGAGGATTTCCACGATGTTGTGGTTTTCGTCTGCTTGTACTTGGTAGTTTGGCACTCCACGAAGTCCTTGTTTGAGTTCTTTGACAGAAAGGTTTTTGATATTTCCAGCAAAGAGTTGCTCGGTAATATTGAGGGCTTCCTTGTAGGCTTCTTCACCATGGACAAGAGTTACTACTTCACGAGCGAGGACTTTTTGAGCCAAGCGTTCGTGTGGAGCTGCTTCAAATTGTTTGCGGATGTCTTCAATATCATCGAGTGACAAGAAAGTAAAGATCTTCAAGAAACGAACAGCGTCAGCGTCCATAACATTCATCCAGAATTGGTACATTTCGTATGGAGAAGTCTTGTCAGCATTGAGCCAGACCGCGTTTCCTTCTGACTTACCAAACTTTTTACCAGTTGCATCGGTGATAAGAGGGACTGTGATAACGTGACCAGTCTTGTCGGCCTTACGACGAAGCAATTCGGTACCTGCTGTCATATTCCCCCACTGGTCAGAACCACCGATTTGCAGGGTAACATTGTGGTCTTGGTTAAGGACAAAGAAGTCGTAACCTTGCATGATTTGGTAAGCAAACTCTGTGTAAGAAATCCCTGTTTCAATCCGTTTTTTTACGGATTCCTTGCTCATCATGTAGTTGACAGTGAAGTATTTACCAACATCACGGAGGAAGTCGATGAAGCTGATGCTGCCAAACCAGTCGTAGTTGTTGACCATGACAGCCTTGTTTTCGCCATTTTCAAAGTCAAGAAAGCGTGACAGTTGGCCTTGGATAGACTGGACCCAGCCATCAACGGTTTCTTTGGTTTGCAGGCTACGCTCCGCATCTTTAAAGGATGGGTCACCAATCAGACCCGTTGCACCACCGACGAGGGCATAAGGCTTGTGTCCAGCCAACTGTAAGCGGCGGCTGGTCAAAATAGCTACCAAGTGACCTAAGTGCAGACTGTCCGCTGTTGGATCGTATCCAGTATAATAAGAGACCTGCCCTTCTTCTAAGGCTTTACGCAAAGCTTCTTCATCAGTTGTTTGAAAAATCAAACCACGCTCTTGCAGCTCATCAAAAATGTGCATAGTTGTCTCTCCTTTTCTAAGATAGCAAAGGATTTTGCCCTTGCTCAAGTATTTTTTGTTTTATCCCTCTATTGTATCACAAACGCGACAAATAGCAATGAGTAGCCAGAAAATAATTCCTGTAAAAGCGCTAGAATTAGCTCTTTCTTGATATAATCTGCTGATGTTTGCTATAATAGTCGATAAGGAGAATCTATATTGAAACCATTTATAAAAAAGTTGAAACAGTTTGGTAAGGGGGATCCCTCACCTGCTAAGACGTCTAAGTCAAAAGGAGAGACATGGTCGGTACTTGATATTGTTTCCGTTATTTTTCGGACAGTAAAACTACTCTTAAATGTCGCTTTTGTATTTATCTTTTTTGGAATAGTATTGGGGGCTGGACTCGGATTGGGCTATGCCGCCAGCCTTTTTAGTGATGTCTCCGTGCCGAAGCAGGAGGAGCTGGTAAGTCAGGTCAATAAGATTTCTGGGATTTCGAAGCTGACCTATGCTAACGGAGAGTTGATTTCTGAAATCGATAATGATTTGTTGCGGATTCCAGTTGCCAGCGATGCGATTTCGGATAATGTCAAAAATGCTATCATTGCGACGGAAGATGAGAACTTTGAAACTCACAATGGTGTTGTGCCCAAGGCTGTTCTGCGGGCAACCTTGGGTTCTGTAGTTGGAGTTGGTTCATCCAGCGGGGGCTCGACCTTAACTCAGCAGTTGATCAAGCAGCAGGTCGTGGGAGATGCTCCGACTTTCAAGCGGAAGGCAGTAGAGATTGTTGATGCCTTGGCTCTGGAACGCTATATGTCCAAGGATGACATTCTGACTGCTTATTTGAATGTGGCACCTTTTGGTCGGAATAATAAGGGACAAAATATTGCTGGAGTGGAAGAAGCAGCTCAAGGGATTTTTGGTGTATCAGCCAAGGATTTGACCATTCCGCAGGCTGCGTTTATTGCAGGATTGCCTCAGAGTCCGATTGTTTATTCACCCTATGCCTCTGATGGCGGTATGAAAAGTCCAGATGATATGGCTTTAGGTCTAGAGCGGGCTCGGAATGTTTTGTATAATATGTACCGTACAGGTCGACTGAGTGAGGCAGACTATCAGCAGTACAAAGACTATGATCTGACGCAAGATTTTAAACCGACTGAGAGCCTTCAAAAGAGCTCGCATAGTTACCTCTACCATACAGCTTTTTCAGAAGCACAGACGGCCATGTATCAGTATTTGATTCAGCGGGACAATGTATCCCAGCAAGAATTAAAAAATAATGCAACGGTTGAAGCTTATCAAGAGTTAGCTCGAAAAGAGCTGAGCGAGGGTGGCTATACGGTCACAACAACCATCAATCATTCTATTCATCAGGCAATGCAGAATGCAGTTGCCAACTACGGTGGTCTCTTGGATGATGGGACAGGAATGGTCGAGGCTGGAAATGTCCTTCAGGACAATAAAACAGGAGCCATTATTGGTTTTGTCGGTGGTAGAGACTATAGCTCTAATCAAAACAACCATGCTTTTGATACGGAAAGATCTCCTGGTTCGACTATCAAGCCGATTTTAGCTTATGGGATCGCCATTGACCAAGGGCTGATGGGAAGCGCGAGCGTCCTTTCCAATTATCCGACGAACTTCTCTAGCGGTGAGCCGATTATGCACGTGGATAGTCGCGGGACAGGCATGATGGACCTGCAGGAAGCCCTCAATACTTCTTGGAATATTCCAGCTTATTGGACCTATCGTGCACTTCGTGAGAAGGGTGTAAATGTCCGAGGCTATATGGAAAAAATGGGCTACCATATTGACAACTATGACATTGAAAGTCTACCAATGGGTGGGGGAATCGAGGTTTCGGTTGCCCAGCATACCAACGGTTTCCAGACCTTGGCTAATAACGGTTCTTATCAAGAAAAATATATGATTGAAAAGATCACAGCTCCAGACGGCAAAGTGGTTTATGAGCATAAGGCAAAACCAGTTCAGGTGTATTCGCCTGCTACTGCAACGATTATGCAAAGCTTGATGCGAGGTGTGCTCAACTCTGGTGCAACTACGACCTTTAAATCAAGGATTGGTCAAGTCAATGGTACCTTGGCAGGTGCAGACTGGATTGGTAAGACAGGTACAACCAACAGCAATGGTGATATGTGGCTCATGCTTTCTACTCCTCGGATGACTCTTGGAGGCTGGATTGGTCATGATGATAATACTTCTATGGCTGCCCTAACAGGCTACAATAATAATGCTGCCTATATGGCCTATCTAGCCAATGCCATTTATGAGGCGGATCCAGAGGCTTGGGGAATCGGAGAGAAATTCAATCTTGATTCGAGTGTTATCAAGTCGGATGTTCTCAAGTCTACTGGAGAAAGACCAGGAACCGTCACAATCAATGGCCGCTCCATCAATCTAAGCGGTCCGACTGTTCCTAGCTACTGGGCTAAGAATGGCGCTCCAACGACGAGCTATCGCTTTGGTATCGGCGCATCAGATGCGGATTATCAGAAAGCTTGGGGAGCTATCTTGGGTGGTTATACCTCTAATTCTGGTTCTAACTTTAGCTCTAATCCGAATTCCAATAATGGGACTAATTCTAGCAGTAACCGACAGGGAAACTAGGACATCAAAAACGACTTTTCAACTTTTCAGAAAGAAGAGGAAAGCCTTGCAATTTCTAGATAAATACGGTATAATAGTATCAGTAATTTGTCGTGTGCTTTAATTGAAATATTGTCCGATTAAAGCTTGCAGCAGTTAAATCAAACTTTTTATAAGTCAGATTTAGCTGCTCTTTTTGTGTCTATTTTTCAGAATTCTAGGATTTGTAACGCAAACTTAAAGATTCTAAAAACTTAGCAAAAAGGACTGATTGTAGCTGTTTTGACGAGAGTCGATGGCGTAGAAGGGGTCTCCCCTTGGTAAGAGTGAAGAAGAGTGTGATATGAGAGGCAGATGGTTGTTATTTCAATAATCAGTAAATCTCAATTCTCTCCGATTCCCTCCCTCTGTACTTTATAAAAAAAGGAGTTAGAAACTTGGCAGGACATGACGTTCAATACGGGAAACATCGGACCCGTCGTAGTTTTTCAAGAATTAAAGAAGTTCTTGATTTACCAAACTTGATTGAAATTCAAACAGACTCGTTTAAAGATTTCTTGGACCATGGTTTGAAAGAAGTCTTTGAGGATGTACTTCCTATTTCAAACTTTACCGACACCATGGAATTGGAATTTGTCGGCTATGAAATCCGTGAGCCTAAATATACGCTGGAAGAAGCTCGTATCCACGATGCTAGCTACTCAGCGCCAATCTTTGTGACTTTCCGTTTGATTAACAAGGAAACTGGTGAAATCAAGACACAGGAAGTCTTCTTTGGTGACTTCCCAATCATGACTGAAATGGGAACCTTCATCATCAACGGTGGTGAGCGGATTATCGTATCCCAGTTGGTGCGTTCGCCAGGTGTTTACTTCAACGATAAGGTTGACAAAAACGGTAAAGTTGGCTACGGCTCAACCGTTATTCCTAACCGCGGAGCTTGGTTGGAGCTAGAAACAGACTCAAAAGATATCGCCTATACTCGTATTGACCGGACTCGTAAAATTCCATTTACTACTTTGGTGCGTGCGCTTGGTTTCTCAGGTGATGATGAGATCTTGGACATCTTTGGTGACAGCGACTTGGTGCGCAACACCATTGAAAAAGATATTCACAAGAACCCAATGGACTCTCGTACAGATGAAGCCTTGAAAGAAATCTATGAGCGTCTTCGTCCAGGTGAGCCTAAGACGGCTGAAAGCTCTCGTTCTCTGCTTGTAGCTCGTTTCTTTGATCCACATCGTTATGACTTGGCAGCCGTTGGTCGTTACAAGATTAACAAGAAGCTCAACATCAAGAATCGCCTGCTCAATCAAACATTGGCAGAACATTTGGTAGATGCTGAAACAGGTGAAATTCTTGTCGAAGCTGGTACCGTCATGACTCGCAGTGTGATTGACAGCATTGCAGAGCAGTTGGACAATGGTTTGAACAAGATCACTTATATTCCAAACGACTCAGCTGTCTTGACAGAGCCTGTAGAATTGCAGAAGTTCAAGGTTGTCGCACCGAGCGATCCAGATCGTGTTGTGACCATTATTGGTAACGCGAACCCATCTGACAAGGTTCGTACTGTAACACCAGCTGACATCTTGGCTGAAATGAGCTATTTCCTCAACTTGGCAGAAGGTATCGGCCGTGTGGATGATATTGACCACTTGGGGAACCGTCGTATTCGTGCGGTTGGTGAGC
>NZ_CALIIB010000126.1 GCF_938020365.1 uncultured Streptococcus sp.
GATTTGGCTATGAAGCAGGCTTGGAAGAGGATGCTGAAAAGCCTGATCTGATGGATCGACTCAAAGCTTATTTCCGTCCAGAGTTCCTCAATCGTTTCAATGCAGTGATTGAGTTCTCTCATCTCAAGAAAGAAGATTTGATGGAAATTGTTAATCTCATGCTGGTTGAAGTAAATCAAACCTTGAGCAAGAAGGAAATTGATCTGGCTGTATCTGATGCAGCTAAGGAATTCCTACGTGATGCTGGTTATGACCAAGTCATGGGTGTTCGTCCACTCCGCCGTGTCATTGAGCAGCAAATTCGTGACAAGGTGACCGACTTCCACTTGGATAATCTAGATGCTAAGCACCTGACTGCAGATATGGAAGATGGAACTTTGGTGATCCGTGAAAAATCAGCAGAATAAACATCTATCACTATTAAAATCTCGTAAAACGAACAGATATTTAGTCTGTTCGTTTTTTTAGTCAAACCTGTCTAAGGCATTGCTTTGTTAGCAGGAGTATTTTTGGTCTTGGTGTCTAGAAAAAAATCTCCAATCACCTGACTGGAGATTTTCTTACTTTCTTCTATATTGACTTGGAGTCATTTGATAGTATTTTTTAAATTGTCGGTTGAAATTAGAAAGGTTATTAAAACCAGACTGGCTTGAGATTTCTAGAACCGACAGAGTGGAGTGCTGGAGGAGCTCGGCAGCCTTGCGCAGGCGAAATTGAATCAGGTACTCAATGCAGGAAACGCCCAGATGTTTTTTGAAGAAATTCATGAAGTGCGTCGGACTGTAGCCGCAGATGCCAGACAGCTGATCAATAGAGAGTTCTTCCTGATAATGTTCATTGATATAGTCGATGATAGACCGAATTTTCTCTTCCTTGCGGTAGCCCTCGGCAGACAGCTCCTTAGAAACGATATAGTCATTCTCAAAGAGCAAGTAGAAGAGCTGGTTAAGCTGGGCCTTGAGTTGGAATTCGTAGTAGTTCTTTTGGCAATAACCCGTTTCCATAGTAGCCAGCAGGCATTGACGAATTTCCTCATAGGCTTGATCAGTCGGCTTGATGACATGGACAAAGTCCAGTTGACCATTGTAGAGAGGCTGTAGGTAGTGGATACTAGCATGATCCATGGCTGAATAGCCCATTAAATCCAAATGAAAGTTAATGGCATCCATGTAGTGGCGCTGCTGTTCAATCGGATGAATGGAGTGGAGGGCATTGGGACGAATCAGGACAATATCGCCTTTATTACTATTAAAATAATGATAGTCGATATGAAATTGGGCGCTTCCTTCGTGGACATAAATGATTTCAACATCTGTGTGCCAGTGGAAGAGGATGTCAGGTTGGCCGTTTTCCGTAATGGTTCGCGTCAGGGAATAGGGGGTCCCTTGATTCTTATATTCAGTAGTTTTGTGCAACTGCCCCAAATCCATCATAGTGCCCTCCTTTGTAGAATACTATCATTTTTTATTCTAAACAAAACATAGATTTCTAATTATCCTTTTAAATCTCATTAAATGCTCGCAAATCCTTATTCTAAAGGGCTTCGAGCATTTTTACTGTTGGAAGATACTTCACGTTTCCTTATATATTTCCTCATGAATTGACTGTCAGAAGTGGTAAATTAGTAGTAAATTCATCTGTACTACTAAGCAACAAGACGTTCCTGCTGTTTCTTTTTTTCCAAGCGGTTCATCTCTGCCATAGCAGAATCGAATGTAGCATGTGCGTAATAGTTCAGCGTCATGTTTATATTCGCATGCCCCATAATGTACTGCAATGCTTTTGGGTTCATTCCTGCATTTGCATAGTTAGTGCAGAACGTATGACGCAAAATGTGTGGAGTGATATGGGGTAGCTTATCCTCATGATATTTATTGTATTTCTTGACAAGGTTTTTCAACATACCATTGTAATCACTTGCCACTTTAGGATAGTCTTTCCCATTGAGAAAAAGGAAATTACTATAACCATCAATCACAACACATTTACGGTTCTTCCGATTCGCCAGCACTCGCTGAAACGCTTGATAGGCTTCTTCAACCATAGGAACTTGTCGTTCGCCACTTTTAGTCTTGGGAGTTTCAATGTAGTATCCATTTTCAGTATCTCGTAGTAACTGATGGTCTACCTTGACAAGACGATTTTCAAAATCCAAATCTGGAAGTGTCAGACCGCCAAACTCTGAAATACGAAGACCCGTTTTTAAGAGTATCAGGATTTCATCATAATTCTTGCTGTAGGTCTTATCAGCTTTCGCAAAGGATAACAGCTTTTCTTCCTGCTCCGTTGTCAATGCGACTTTAGGAACAGTATCATCATCAATGACGGTATTTAGCTGGAAGTCAAAGGGATTCTTCCGAACACAATCGTCTTCAATCGCAATATAGAATGAAGCCCTTAAAGAACGCTTATAGTTATTGATGGTTTGATAAGCATATCCATCTTCACTCATTCTAATCGCCCATTCTTTAGCGTCAGACGGTTTAATGCTGTCTATGCTCCTTGCACCTAACTTGTCCTTTGTCAAAATATCCATCAGATATTTCCGTCCAGTTTGCGTGCCTTTCTTCACATTGGGTCTTTGAGCATTCTGCTTTGCGTAAAGCTGACAAAGTGTCATTTTCTTTCCTACAACATCAATGCCATCATGAATGTCTTTCAGTAGCTCCGCAACTTTTTCCCGAAGAGGAACACAATCACGCTTTCCTGCTGGTACTCTGTCTGTAGCCACCAGTTTCCATGAGTAGATAAATTGCGGTTCTCCAAATGAATCTACATATTTATATAAGTATCTTCCGTCTTTTCGTTGGCTCTCCCCAGTCTTTAAAATGCGACCTTTATTGTCACGTCTTTTCTCTGACATGGCTTTCGCTCCTTTCCAAAATGGAAAGAGCCTTGATACGACTTAATGCTATTTTATCATATCCAAGACCCTTTGGCGACGCTAGATTGCGTCCAATTTATCAATAATTTTTTCAAACTGTTTTCGCTTTATCTGAATACGATTGCCATTCATAATCAGCCAATTTGCATTTTTATTTTCCTCTG
>NZ_CALIIB010000127.1 GCF_938020365.1 uncultured Streptococcus sp.
TGAATCTTGTAAATGCCCACCATGCCATGCCAGACATTATTGCCCCAGTTTTTCAGGTCAGAATCCAGCTGGTATTTGTCAATCAAGGCCAGAAATTCCTCGTCCGAGACCTTTTTAGCATAGTCGTGCAGGAGCCCTGCCAGACCCGCTTTTTCGACGTCAAGACCGAAGCGCTCCGCTAATTCACGGGCAGCCTTCTCCACACCTAGGCAATGCCGCAGGCGTTTCTCGGGCATGACTGTTTCCATCTTAGCCAGCAAGGCCTGACGGCCCATACTGATATAGCTTTCATAGGTCATAGGTAAAGCCCTTCTTTCTGGATATAGTCTAAGACTGGCTGAGGCAGCAGGAAATTAGGAGTTCGTCCCTGAGCTAGAAAATCCCGCACCATACTGGAGGAAATATCCATGAGGGGGACATCCACCCAGATGACAGGGTAAGAAGTTCCCGCCTTGTAGCGCGGCCGCTGAACACCGACAAACTGAACCAGCTCAACCAGCTCATCAATCCGGTACCACTTGGGCAGGTAGTCCACCATATCCGCACCGATGATAAAGTAATAGTCCGTATCGGGATGCTGCTCTGTCAGCAGCTTCATAGTGTCGTAGGTATAGGAAATTCCCTTGCGCTCCAGCTCAATGGTTTCAATCCCTAGGCCTTCAATACCCTCAATAGCTAGCTCCAGCATTTTCAGTCGATGCTTTTCATCGATGGTCTCTTTCTTGTCCACATGGGGCGGCTCATACTCTGGCATAAGCAGAACCTGATCCAAGCCTAACTGTTGCCGGACCTGATCCGCCACGACCAAATGAGCATTGTGGACAGGATTGAAATTTCCACCTAAAATGCCAATCTGCTTGCGTTTTTTATCTTTAACTTCTGGTTCTAAATCCACCTTGGTAAAGGGGGTCAGTAATTCAATAGCCATAGGCTGACATCTCCACAAAAATTTTTCCTTAAATTTGCTTGACTTTGACAGAGAGTTTGCGATTTTCCTTTTTGCTGGACTGCTTGTAGAGAATCAAGATCCGGCCAATCTTCTGCACCGTATCCACTCCGATTTCCTCTTCCAAAATCTTAGCAACCTCATGGATATTTTCGTCCGTATTTTGCAAAAGCGTGACCTTAATCAGTTCTCGCGCGTCCAGTGCCTGACGGATGCTGGTTTTGATTTGGTCATTGAGTCCATTTTTCCCAATCTGAATGATCGGTTTGAGACTATGTGCCTGACTGTTGAGAAAGGCCCGTTGTTTTGATGTTAGTGTCATGTTCTTCCATAAGGCTTGATACAGCTAGGATTCGCTTTACTCCCCACTATTCATAGCCTTTTCCTTCCTTATTTTAAGGAGATTTATTCTCCTGAGTATTATATAATAGCTTTCCGAGTGACAACCGCCACACCCTCTGGTGCCCAGCCAGCTACGCGAGCAGGACCACTGACGCGAATCCAACCCAGACCAGAGAAGACAATGTCTGTCTTGTCCTTGATGGTAAATTCATGCTTGACCAAGGCCGGAAATTCTTCCTTTTCCTTGCCAACTGGCGGCACTAAGAGACTGCCGACATGCTTATCATAAAAGTCGCTAGCACCTTGCAACTTGGTCCGGTGGAGCTTAAGCTCATTGTCAAAATAAGCCGTGAAGCCCTGCTTGTCACCTGCCACAAAGTCGAAACGGCCTAAACCACCCAAAAAGAGGGTTTGCTCAGGATTGAGCTGGTAGGTTTTGGGCTTGATTTCCTTTTTGGGGCTGACATATTTGAGATTCTTAGCAGAAAGATAGTGAGCCATCTGGTGACGATGGATGATGCCCGGTGTATCATAGATATGACTGCCATCCGCCAAAGGAATCTCGATTTTGTCCAGAGTTGTTCCCGGGAAGCGCGAAGTCGTAATAATATCCTTATCGCCTGTGATTTCCTGAATAATGGCGTTAATCAAAGTGGACTTGCCTACATTAGTCACGCCGACCACATAAACGTCACGTCCCTTGCGGTAATGCTCAATCTTGTCAATCAAGTCCTTAATCGCTTGCTTGTTCTGAGCAGAGGTCAGAATGACATCAACTGGACGCAGACCTTCTTCGTGAGCCCGCTCTGTCAGCCATTGGGTCACCTTGCTGTCCTTGACTGACTTAGGCAGAATGTCCTTTTTATTCCCGACCAAGAGAACATCATTTCCTGCGACAAAGCGCGGCAGGCCAGGGATGACCGAGCCATTAAAGTCAAAAATATCGACAACATTGACGACCAAGGCATCGCTATCTCCAACCTCATGCAGAAGCCGCAGAAAGTCATCATCCGTCAGCTGGACGTCGCTGATTTCATTATAATGGCGCAGACGGAAACAGCGCTGGCAATAGAGTTCGCCTGTCTCCAAGCCTTTTTCTAGAGCTGACTGGGGCGTGTAGCCTAGCTGGCTCTTATCTTCCGTCTGAATAGGGACTCCGCAGCCGATACAGAGAAGTTCTTCCATGCTTAAATTCCTTTTTTATATTGAATTGGGCCGTATTTTTCATTGATTTTCTTGAGCACACGGCGTTCACGCGCCCGATTGATCTGAGTCTTGATAGAGTCGTGCTCGACCAGCGGTTTGACCAAAATCGAACGAATTCCAGCCCGATGAGCAGCTCGAATATCCGTCATGAGCTGGTCGCCCACCATGACCACTTCCTTTTTTTCAAAATGAAAAAGCTTGAGTGCTCGGTCAATTCCCAAAGTGAAGGGTTTCATCGCCCAGTAGATATAGTCAATTTCAAACTTTTCAACAGCCCGCTTGACCCGCTTTTGGTTATTATTGGACACCACAATAATCCGAATGCCCGCATCCCGCAAATCATGGAGCCACGTCTTCATCTCTGGGGTTCCGTCAGGATTATTCCAAGCAATCAGGGTATTATCCAAATCCACCAAAACAGCTTTGATCCCCTGCCTTTTCAAACTCTCTACTGTCAAATCGTAAACCGCCTCAACCGCAAAGTCCGGCATGTAATCTTCAATCGCCACATCTCTCTCCAAAAATCGTATTCGCACTATTATAGCATAAAATAGGCTTTTTGGCACCTATAACCCCATTTCTTCCAAGAGCCATCGGGAGACTTACCCTTCTCTATTCTCCAAGTAAATGAAAACAGCTCCCCAAGCGGGAAGCTTCATTTAAAATAGAACAAAAATCATGCTCATAAGACCACTATCCATTTTTTTCGCTCTCTAACTTTTTTTCATGAAGTTCTTGAAGATAACTGACAACGCCATTAAAAGACGATTCTTTAGCTTTTCTGATATGAAGTATCTTCGAAAACTTCTGAAAATCCTTCTCCTCAATACCCGGAGCAATGCGAATGTCAACAGATTCCCATTCACCATCTTTCTCTTCGTATCCCACTAGAGCAACTAAAAATGATTTCCCTCGTCTATACTCACCTGTTAACAAATATGCTGTATCAGTAAAAAGACCATCATAATATACAGGAGCAGATACCGCAAATAGTATAACATCTGCTTTCTTAAGCTCTCCATCAACACTAGATAAGGGCTGCTTATCTACATACTCAATCTGGAAATGACCTTCTACTGAAACTATCGAATCGTAAAGAAAGTATTTGTTATAAATTGAATTTGGATTCATAATTTTGTCGTAACTATTCACAAACTCTGCGACTCCGCCCAAAAGAAACAAGAAGAAATAACTAGCTATAATTAATAGAATCCGTTTTTTTCCTAAAGAGCCGTACAAAAAAATTAAAAATAGTACAAGCCAGAAAACTGTATTAGGATAGAAAAAAGTGGTTACGAGATTCTCATATGCAATCTCCCACAATTTTTGATGATATAAGTTTAGAAATTCTTCCACTATAACTCTCCTAACTTATAGAATTTTGAGTCTGGACACAAACTTACTCATAGTTTAGGCCCGTAACCATTTTTTTCTACCCATAACTTTAATTCATAAAAATTTTGAAGTTTATAAATAATACTGGTAGCACCCTCTGCTTCATCTTTTTTTATGTGAAGAACCTTAGAAAATTTCTGAAAATCCTTCTCCTCAACCCCCGGTGCAATGCGAATATCAACAGATTGCCATTGACCATTTTTCTCCTCGTAGCCTACTAAAGCAACTAGAAGAGATGTTTCTGTTATCTGACTACCCGCTAAAGAGTTTGCCACATCTGCAAACAGACCATCATAATAAGTGGGTTTAGATACCGCAAATAATATAATATCTTCTCTCTTAAGCTCTCCATCAACACTAGCTAGGCGAATCTCATCTACATGCTCAAATATCGGTAGAGATCTTTCACTATTTAATGAAGCGACCCTTAAAGAATCGTTGTATGGTGAAGCTGGATTCATAATTTCATCATAACTGTGGGCATACTCCGCAACCATGCAAAGAAGGTAGATGAGACACAACGGAATACATGTAAGCGATAAAACGAGCTTTTTTCTTTTGACCAAGGAGTTAAAGTAAATATAAATAGGAAAAATGGATAGAACTAACAAAATGACGAGAAAAACGCCAAATACTTTCTCAACATGACCGAAAGCAATCTCCCACATTTTTTGATGATATAAGTTTAAATATTCCTCCACTATAACTCTCCTAACTCATAGAATTTTTAGTTCGAGCACAAGCACTCTCCCTGATTTTTGAATGCTCATAGATTATTGCTTACCAGTCATATCATTATATCATCTTTCATACTTTTTAGCACCTATAGCTTCAAAGCTTACAAAAATGGCAAAAGATGCTATAGTAGATGTAAGAATAATTCTCTTGGAGGTGCCTATGGCAAGCAAGGATCGAGAAATGAAAACTGTTTCTCCCTTTTTGCAAAAAATCATCAACTGGTCGTCCATCATCGGAGCTGTGGGGACAGTGGCCTTTTGCATCTGGGCCTACTATGCAGGGATTCTCCAGTCCAAGGAAACCTTGTCAGCCTTTATCAGACAAGCAGGCATCTGGGGACCACCTCTGTTTATCTTCCTACAAATCTTGCAGACTGTCGTGCCCATTATCCCTGGCGCCTTGACCTCTGTTGCAGGCATCTTTATCTACGGGCATATCGTCGGCACCATCTACAACTATGTCGGCATCGTCATCGGCTGCGCCATCATTTTCTATCTAGCTCGCACCTACGGACCAGCCTTTGTCCAGTCCGTCGTCAGCAAGCGGACCTATGACAAGTATGTGGGCTGGCTGGATGAGGGCAATCGCTTTGAGCGTTTCTTTATCTTTATGATGATTTGGCCCATCAGTCCCGCTGATTTCCTCTGTATGCTAGCCGCCTTGACCAAGATGACCTTCAAAAAATATATGCTGATTATCGTGCTCTGCAAACCCATCACCCTCATCATCTACACTTACGGACTGACCTATATTATTGATTTCTTCTGGAAGTTGCTAACAAAATAAAACTCAAAAACATTAAAAATCGAGAGTGGGACAGAAATCGGTAATTCGTTAGAATTCGATTTCGTCGTCCCACCTCCGCACAGTTGAGTAGGGCTATAAAAGCTGATGTAATCAGCGTAATAGAGTCCACTCAACCACTGCGTCTTGCTCGACAATCCAAATACAATTGAGAGGCTAGGACTTTTGTCCCAGCCTCGATTTGTTTATTCTGAAGATGCTGATGTTGTAGGATGATCGGCAGATGATGCTGACGGTGTCGGAGCTGGCGTAGATGCAGGCGCAGAACTTGCTGGCGGTTCACTGCTAGCGCTCGGCTCAGGAGAGGTCGGTGTCGAACTACTATAGTTGGCACCACCATAATTGCTCTCCGTTGGTTGATTGTAAATTGGCTGCTCATCATGCTGATAAGTTGTTGAAGAGCTAGAATTAGAAGAGCGCAAGCTTCGGCCTCCCATCAGATCTTCATACAGTACGGCATTGGTTTTCAGAGTCTTAACTGAAGACAAGCCCAACGTTTTCCGAATCAGATTTTGCATTTCTAGCAAATGATCAGACGTAACCAGCTGATAGCTACCGCCATCAGCCAAGGTAGCATCTTCCCCACGCAATTGTTCAGACTGAATGCTTCTAAAGGCGTCTTTGTAGCCCAATAACTGAGGGATACTTCCCGCATCCAGCGCTACATTGGTCTGCATATTCTTGCTGACTGCTCGCAAAATAGCTTGATAATGACTAATACTATTAAGACTGAGCACCTTCTCAACGACCTTTCGGATCACCTCACGCTGACGTTTCTGACGACCGTAGTCACCCTCTGGATCCTGGTAACGCATGCGGGCATAAACTAGAGCCTGGTCTCCGTTGATCAAATGCTTACCTGGCTCGACAGTTGCAGTATATTCCGGTTCATTTTCTTCGATGGAAATTGGGAAATCAAAAGTATTGTTGACTTCAATACCGCCAACTGCATCGACTAGCTGAACCAGTCCTTGCATATTGATCATCACATAGCGGTCAATATGGATGTTCATCAATTTCTCAATGGTCGCAATGGCCAATTCTGCGCCGCCATAAGCATAGGCTGCGTTTAGCTTGGCTTCTGTCGTTTCGCCTTTTTCATCGATTTGAGTCAGTATATCCCGCTCCAAACTCATCATGACCGTCTTTTTAGTCTGAGGATTGACAGATAGGAGGAGCATGGAGTCGCTATTTCCCTTCCAGGTATCAGACCGCGAGCCGCTTCCTGTATCTACCCCCATCAGTAAAACCGTCAAGGGTTTGGTTTCCGCAATAACGTTCGTCTCATTCCCAAAACCCTTGTAAGTATGGGACAAAGCGTCCGTTGACTGATTGTAAATAGTCCAAGCATAGCCTCCTACTCCAATAGCTGTGACAAGCAACAGGCTCAAAAATATTCGTACAATTTTTTTTAACATATTTCATCAATCTATCAGTTTTCCCATCAGGTAAACATCTAGAAATATCCCTTCTCTTAAATAGGCCCCTCTTTTTTGCAGACCTTCGATTTCAAATCCTAATTCTTTATAGAGATGAACAGCTCGCTCATTTCTAACCTGGACAGTTAGTTCCAAACGGCGAAGACTACTTCCATTTTCTGCCCAGTCCACAGCTTCTTCTAGCAAGATACGACCGAGACCTTGATTCCAAAAGGCTTTTTTGACAACGATAAAGACTTGCCCAATGTGGCGAATCCGCTCATGAAAATCCGCTGTGATACTGACAATCCCAGCGATTTCATTATCAAGCAAGGCCAAGAGATAAAGCTGATTATCCGACTCAGCTTGGCGCTGAATGAACTGAGCCATCTGATCTTCATCCATCAAAATTCCCGCCTCATCCAAGGTCATGTAGTCTGACTCGGCTCCGACTTGATTTAAAAAGCGAATCAAGTCAGCGGCATCTGTCTTTTCTGCCTCCCGCAAGACCAATTCAAACTCAGCCATGAAGTAATTCCTCCAGTAATTCCTGAGAACGGCGTCCCTGACTTTCAAAGACTAACTCACGGCCATCGTCTTTCTTTAGAAGAGTCAGCTTCAGATAATCATCTGGTAAACTATCAGCTAGCAATTCTCCCCACTCGATGACCGTAACTCCCTCACCAAAGAGAAAATCATCCAAATCAATCGAGTCCGGATCTTCACCAATCCGATAAACATCTAAATGATACAGTGGCAAACGTCCTTCATACTCGCGAACAATGGTATAGGTCGGACTTTTGATCATCTGCTTGATGCCCAGACCTTGAGCTAAGCCCTTGGTAAAAGTTGTCTTGCCTGCACCCAAGTCTCCTGTCAAGACCAAAACATCTTGCTCCTGAAGGAGGCTTCCGAGACGTTGGCCCCAGTTGATTAATTCTTCTTCATTATGACTAAACATTCTTTTATTATACCAGAAGATTTGCGTTTGCGCTCAATTTTCTAATAGAGGAAGCAAAATGTTTGAAAAAAATTAGATAGACCTCCAAATCTTTTGTCGAAAACAAGCCACTCACTTCTATCAAAAAGAATCTAAGATCATCCACAAATATTTTTCTCGCATAAAAAAAGAAGCTGGAAGATTTCCAACTTCTTAATACTGATTCTTAAGAAAGAGCTAGGCTGATAAAGTTAAGAATGAAGAGCAGGTTTAAAATCCAAATCATTGGATGCACATCCTTAGCTTGACCTTTAATGACTTTCACAAGAGCATACATGATAAATCCTGCTGCGATCCCGTTCGTGATACTGTAAGTGAAGCCCATGAAGATAGAAGTGAAGAAAGCTGGGACAGCTTCTGCCATATCATCCCACTGGATATTTTTCAAACTGCCAAGCATCATGATCCCAACGACAATCAAAATTGGTGCAGTTGCTGCTGTTGGAACAATTGCCAATAACGGGCTAAAGAAGCTAGATACTGCAAAGCAGACTGCTACAACCAAGGCTGTTAAACCAGTCCGTCCGCCAGCTCCGATACCAGCTGCAGACTCTACGTAAGTAGTAACGTTAGACGTTCCGGCGATTGCACCGATAGTCGTACCGATTAAGTCTGAGTACAAAGCCTTGTCCAAACCTTCTGACTCATGGTTTTCACCAGAGCTTGCGACGATCCCAACTTTTTCACCAGTTCCGATCAGGGTACCAATAGTATCAAAGATATCGGTCAGAGAGAAGGCTAGGATGGCCATAAATGTCTGAGGCAGGCGCGCCGTATCAGCAAAGAGAGCTCCCAAGCCTTCTGGACCTACCGCAACCCCGAACACTTGTCCAAGTTCTTTCAGAGCTGTTGACAGATTGTGCTGACCAAAGTCAATCGCAGACAGGTTTACTAAGCCAACAGCAATCGCTACAACTGTCGTTGTAAAGATGGATAAGATAATGCCACCTTTGATGCCCTTGATAACAAAGAAAACTGTAATCGCTAGACCAAGTAAAGCGAGTAAAACTGCTGGATTATTAAAATCAACTAATCCTGGAGTTGCAGCTGAGTTTGCTGTAAGAGCAGCTTTGGCTTGGTCAGCCCCCTTACCAGCTACTACATAGTTACCTGGATCGATCGAAAACTTCAAAAGTCCGGCATTTTTAATCCCTACATAAGCTAGGAAGACACCGATACCAGCGGAAATAGCTGAACGCAAAGCTGATGGAATAGACTCGATAATAGCCTTCCGAATCTTAGTCAGGGTAATAAAGAGCGAGATCAGACCACAGATGAAGACCATGCCCAGAGCTTCTTGCCAAGTATAGCCCAGACTAAAAACAACCGTGAAAGTAAAGAAAGCATTGAGCCCCATACCCGGCGCCTGTGCGTAAGGGAGGTTGGCATAAAAGGCCATCATGAGTGTTCCAGCAACGGAACCGATGATCGTAGCCAGAAAGACACCTTGAGCTGGCATACCCGTTTGCGACAGCATGGCTGGATTGACAAAGAGGATATAGCTCATAGCAAAGAAAGTTGTTAACCCAGCGAGAACTTCCGTACGAACATCCGTACCGTGCTCTTTGAGTTTAAATAATTTATCCATTATAGATAATCTCCTAAATTGTTTTATGGCAACTGTATAAAAGAGAACTCCTGATTTTCTTTAAAACAGTGCTGCTTATTCGTTATTTACGAACAATACTATGATTATACTCAAAAACATTCACTTTTTCAAGTCCATTGCTCCAAAAAATACTTTAAAGTGTCTTATTTTTTATTTTCTCTGCTTAAAAAGAGTAAAGTCATGATTTGGATAAAGGTAAATCCAAGGATAAATACTAGACGATCCTTCTGAAAGGTTTCCAGTAGCTTTTGGACAACTAGCTGGGGCCGCGTCACCAAGTCCCAGGAATTGAGGCGGTCATAACGTCCGATATAGATGGCTAGACTCGACAGATAAGACAGCCCTGCAACCACAAGCATATCCAGCCACCAAGTCCACTTCCAGCGCTCGCGCAAAATATTCCAGCTTTCAATCCCGCAGTAAACGCCAAATAAAATGCTCGGCACAAAAGCCATAAATAGGTGCATGCTGACAGGGTTCCACAGGGTATCTCCTACCCAAGTCATGTGCACCAAGTCCGTCAGCATATAAAAAGTATTAGGATAAAAGGCCAACCAAACCACTAACAAAAGTGGATAAAGCCATTTCTGCTTCTTAGATATCGTCGTTAAGACCGCAGCGTCATAGGCAATTAAGGCCAGAATCATATTCCAAATCAGGTCTGGCCCCTGAGCCGTAATCCCCTGAATATACACAACAATTGCAATTAGTAGGAAAAAAATGTGAATGAAAATTGGTTTACGCATACAAGATCCTCCCCTTACTTTAACTCTCTTCGCTCATAGACTGTTAGCAGACATCTTTCGTCTTAGCTATTGAGGAAACATTATACCACAACTTGTGTCATTTATTCTTAATTCTGTTATAATAGACTTACTATACTGATTGATACTGTACGAGGAAAAAGAATGACGAATAAAGTAATTGCTGTAGATTTGGACGGAACCTTGCTCAACTCTGAGAGTAAGATTTCTGATTTTACCAAAGAAACTATCAAAAAAATATCGGCTAAAGGACACAAGGTCATCATCACCACTGGCCGTCCTTACCGCATGGCTCTGGACTTCTATAAAGAATTAGAGCTGAATACTCCCATGATAAACTTCAACGGCTCTTTGACCCATATTCCTGAGAAAAAGTGGGAATTTGAGCAATCCTTGACGGTAGACAAAGCCTTTTTGCTGGATATGGTCCAACGAAAAGAAGAAATTGAAGCCGATTTCATCGCTGGTGAATACCGCAAGAAATTCTACATCACAAATACAAACGAAGAAATTGCAGATCCCAAGCTCTTTGGCATTGATAACTTTAAGCCAGAAAATCAATTTCAAGCCCAGCTGGTCACTAAAAATCCAAATGCTATTTTGCTACAAACACATGCCACAGACAAATACGCTCTAGCTGAAGAGATGAATGCCTTTTATCAACATGAACTCTCCATCAATACCTGGGGCGGTCCGCTCAATATCCTTGAGTGTGGCCCTAAAGGTGTTAACAAGGCCTTCGCCCTCCAGTACCTGCTCAATATCCTCAATGTCGATCGCAAGGACCTGATTGCTTTTGGTGACGAGCATAATGATACCGAAATGCTGGAATATGCAGGAACAGGCTATGCCATGAAAAATGCCAGCGAAACCCTGCTGCCTTATGCTGACCAACAGCTTGAACTCACCAACGACCAAGACGGTGTAGCCCACAAGCTAACTGAGCTCTACTTGTAGAAATCAAATAAATCAAACAAACATAATTTGAACCGCACCTCAACTGCTAGACTCTTTCTGTCTAGCTGTTGAGATGCGGTTCATTTTTTAAGGCTGATTTTTCTACTTGACCAACGCTTCTATTCTACTTTTCCACCTTCAACAACGAGGTCATCTGCTTTTGCAGCATCACCGTAGGTTGGGTGAAGAGTCTTTTCATAAGCCTTGTGGAAG
The DNA here is from genome assembly GCF_938020365.1 of uncultured Streptococcus sp. Classification (GTDB taxonomy): domain Bacteria; phylum Bacillota; class Bacilli; order Lactobacillales; family Streptococcaceae; genus Streptococcus. Next base: position 11,393 of record NZ_CALIIB010000127.1, read on the forward strand.
AAGTTTTCCTTGCCCAATTTTTCAATGTCTTTATTGATGAAATCAAGCAACTCTTGGTTTCCTTTTTGGACTGCTGGTGCGATAGTATCTGGGTCACCAAGCGAAGTAATTCCTACTTCATATCCTTTATTTTCAAGAGCCCAAGCTAAAACTTCAGTATTGTCAGTCGAGAAGGCATCTCCACGTCCATCCAAAAGAGCTTGGTAGGCATCACTGTATTGGTCATATTTTTGAAGTTTAACTTCTGGATGATTTTTCTCAAAGTAAGTTTCAGCGGTAGTTCCTTTTGTGACAATCAAAGTCTTGCCTTCAAGCTGTTTAACATCTGTGATAACACCTTTCTTAGGAGACACAACACCCAGTGAAACCTTCATGTATGGAAGGGCAAAGTCAACTTGTTTCTTACGTTCGTCTGTGACGGTAAAGTTGGCAAGGGTGATATCAACCTTGTTAGAAATCAAGTACTCCGCACGGTTGGCAGCATCAACAGAAACGTATTTTACCTTAACACCGAGGTCTTTAGCCAGCTGATTTCCCAGTTCGATGTCATAACCTTGGTAAGAGCCGTCGTTGTCTACATAACCAAAAGGTTTCTTGTCTCCAAATACAGCAATTCGAAGTTCACCACTTTTTTTGATTTCCTCAATAGTGCGAGCTTTGGCAGTAGTTTTACCAGATGAAGAAGTAGCATTTCCGCCTGAGCCACAAGCTGTAACAAAGATAAGGGCAAAGGCAAGTGCCAAAACAGTTAAGAGTGATTTGAGTAGTTTCATAAGAATCTCCTTTATAAATATGAGCCAAATTGGCTAAAGTCAAAAACGTTTAAAAATTCCTGTGCTCGTTTGGTTTGTGGATTGGTAAAGAAGGACTGAGCCGTTCCTTCTTCAGCAATCTTCCCTTGGTCGAGGAAGATAATCCGGTCCGCAATGGCTTGGGCAAACTGCATTTCGTGGGTTACTAAAATCATAGTACGGCCTTCTTGAGCTAGGTCGTTGATGAGTTCGAGGACCTCACGCACCATTTCTGGATCAAGCGAAGCCGTCACCTCGTCAAAAAGGATAATTTCTGGATGCATGAGCAGGGCACGGACAATGGCAACTCGTTGCTTTTGTCCACCAGATAATTGGCGAGCGAAACTGTGTTTTTTATCGAGCAATCCGACGCGTTCCAGTAATTGCAGTGCTTCTTCCGTCACCTCTTTCTTATCTCGACCTTGTGCTTTGATAGGACCTAAGATAAGGTTCTGCAAAACATCCAGATGGGGAAAGAGTTCATAACTTTGAAAGACCATGCCAATCTTTTGACGAACTAAGTGAAAGTCTTTCTGGTTTCCAATAATGGACTGGCCATCCAGAAGAATATCTCCACCCTGAATGGTTTCCAAGCCATTGAGGCAGCGAAGGAGAGTGCTTTTCCCGCAACCAGATGGTCCTAGAATAACCACTACTTCCCCTTTTTTGATTTCTAGGGAAAGTCCTTGGAGGATGGGATTGTCTCCGAAGGATTTTTTTAGATCCTTGATTTCTAATATAGTATCAGACATTTAGTTCCTCCAGTGTTTTTCTAAGTGAGTGGATAGTTTAGAGATAGGGAAGCAAACTGCGAAATACAGAACCAGTATGGTGCCGTAAATCCAAAAGGATGCGGTTGGAATGGTCAAACGATTGCTATCGATAATCTGCTGCCCCACTTTTGTGACTTCAACGACCCCAATCAAAACAACCAGAGAAGTCGTTTTAATCATCCGAGTGACAAGATTGATGGCCTGCGGAAGCAGTCTTCTCAAGACCTGTGGAATGATGATATGGTAGTAAAGTTGGAAATTCGTCAACCCCAGCGCCTGTCCGCTTTCAAACTGATGTTTGGGAAGGGAAGTGATAGCTCCGCGTACTAAGTCCCCCATTTCAGCCGTTCCCCAGAGGGTAAAAACGATAACGGCAGAGGTTTCTCCAGAAATGTTGATATTAAAATTTCGAGCTAAGCCGAAATATACAATAAAGAGTAACACCAGTTGGGGCATGATACGGATGAATTCTAGATAAAAACGTGTTAAAAAACGAACGACTCTAGAATGAGATGTCATGATGATTCCCATAACCGTACCGAAAATCATGGATAAGAGGACAGAAAGGATGGAAATCCCAATCGTGACTCCCAATCCTTGTAAGATCCGCAAAAGATTATTTCCCTGGAAGAGTACTTGTATTCCCGAATCCTGCATGGCGGAGCCTCCTTTCTATCCAACTGAAGAGCAATGATATAGGCAGGAGCATGATAAGATAAGCCACTACCAACATAGCCAGCGCAATATCTGTCTCATAGTAAAGCCCGATCAAGTCCTTAGCAACATACATGAGATCGGCTAGAGCAACCGCAGAGAAAACTGAGGTTTCCTTTATCAAGAAAATCACATTGGCACTGAAGGACGGCAGAGCCACTGCTGTGGCTTGCGGCAAGACTACGTAGCGAAAAACTTGAACGGGTGTCAGACCGATTGCTAAGCCAATCTCATGCTGGGTTTGACTAACTGCTTCTAGCCCGCTTCGGAAGGATTCTGCCATATAAGAGCCTCCCAAAAAGATAAGACCAAGGGTTGCGCAGACCTCTGAGGAAAGGACAATCCCAATCCGAGGAAGCCCGAAGTAGAGAAAGAAGAGTTGGATCAAAAGGGGCGTATTTCGCGACAATTCAATATAAGCTGTGGCTAGCTGTGCCAAAACAGGGATGCGATAATGCCGGATAATACTAACAAGTAAACCAACTAGAAAAGCTCCCAAAATGCCCCAAACTGCGATATGCAGGGTTAGAAAAAATGCCTTTTGATATAATGGTAGATATTGTTCAACAATGGACCAATCCAAAAGAGAACCTCCCATCTAGGAATAATACAGCTATTGTAGCACTAAAAGACATGTTTGGATAATATGTATTTTCTATCACAATGATAAAAAATATTTATCATCTCTATTGCAATCTGAAACTTCCAGACAAAATTTTTGAAAATGATATGAAAAAGAGTTAAGATGTTCCTGTAAATTAAAAAAGTAAACGTTTACTTTTATCAAGGAGGACATTTTATGTCATACACAACAAGCAATGCCGAAGGCCCTGTGGATTTTATCAATACCTATGATCTGGAGCCCATGGCACAGCAAGTCATTCCTAAAGCTGCTTTTGGCTACATCGCGAGTGGAGCTGAGGACACGTTCACTTTACGCGAGAACATTCGAGCTTTTAACCATAAACTTATTGTTCCTCATACACTCTGTGATGTGGAAAACCCAAGCACTGAGATTGAATTTGCAGGAGAAAAACTGTCTTCACCGATTATCATGGCGCCTGTTGCAGCCCATAAATTAGCAAATGAACAGGGTGAAGTGGCTACTGCGCGTGGTGTACATGAGTTTGGCTCTCTTTATACAACCAGCTCCTACTCCACTGTTGATCTTCCAGAAATTTCTCAAGCCCTCCAAGGAACACCGCACTGGTTCCAATTTTACTTCAGTAAAGATGATGGCATTAACCGCCATATCATGGATCGTGTCAAGGCAGAAGGCTACACAGCCATTGTCTTAACTGCGGATGCGACTGTAGGAGGCAATCGTGAAGTTGATAAGCGCAATGGTTTTGTTTTCCCAGTTGGCATGCCTATCGTTGAAGAATACTTACCCGAAGGTGCTGGTAAGTCCATGGACTTTGTCTACAAATCAGCTAAACAACGCCTGTCTCCACGAGATGTAGAATTTATCGCTGAATACTCAGGGCTCCCTGTGTATGTCAAAGGCCCTCAATGCCGTGAAGATGTCGAACGTTCGCTTGCCGCAGGTGCTTCTGGAATCTGGGTAACCAACCACGGTGGCCGCCAAATCGACGGGGGACCAGCTGCCTTTGACTCGCTTCAAGAAGTCGCTGAAGCAGTTGATAAACGTGTGCCGATTGTCTTTGACTCTGGTATTCGCCGTGGCCAACACGTCTTTAAGGCCTTGGCTTCAGGAGCAGACTTGGTAGCCATTGGACGTCCTGTCATTTATGGTTTGGCTCTTGGTGGTAGCGTTGGTGTTCGACAAGTCTTTGAACACCTAAATGCTGAACTAAAAACCGTCATGCAACTATCTGGAACTCAGACCATCGAAGATGTCAAACACTTCAAACTACGCCACAATCCATACAACCCAACCTTCCCAGTTGACCCTCGTGATTTGAAATTGTATTGATAAATAAAGCAGATTTATAATGAAAAACCACACCCCAAAAGTTAGACATAAAATCTAACGATTGGGGTGTGGTTTTTAATCAGAGTGTATCTATGCTGGCTCTATGGCATGGATTAGACAAAGCCTCTGGTAAGTTTGAATTGTTTCTCTAATATTTATTTCTTACTTTCTATTAAGCCTTTTCTTGCTCTAATGGGACGACGACTAGGGTCTTGCCAAGGCTTGCTAATACTTTCAATACCGTATCCAATTGAGGGTTGGTCTTTCCTGTCTCCATTCGAGCGATGACAGGTTGACTGACCCCACTGAGTTCTTCAAGCTTCTTTTGGCTAATGCCTTTTTCATGTCTGGCCTCGATCAGCTCTGTCATAATCGCTACCCGCAGATCACTTTCTAGGATTTCTTCCTTGGTGAAAAGCTCTGCTCTTGCTTCTTTCCAATTACTACCGATGGCACTATTCTTCATCTTTTAGCCCTCTTTCTTTCAAATCTTGCAACTCTCGTTTGGCTTTCTCAATTTCCCGTCTAGGTGTCTTCTGCGTCTTTTTAACAAAATGATGCAGTAAGACAAAGCTTCCATCTATCCAAGCCACAAACAAAACCCGATCCCGTAAGGGTCGTAATTCCCAAATCTCTGCCTCTAGATGCTTGATGTAGGGCTCACCGGCACGAGTTCCCTGTTGACTCAAGAGCTCGATATAGTCATTGAGCTTATTGAGTTTGATCCGGCTATCCTTGCTGTTGCGACTAGCCAGCTCCTTCATATAGTCCAAAACTGGTTGATTCCCATGTTTATCTTTATAAAAATAAATAGTGTGCACAAAGCATCCTCTTTTCGAATTTATTATAACTCAAAAGCTATCGAAAGTAAATACTTTTAAGTTATCAAATACTGATAAGTCCCCTTAGAAATATTCAAAAGGGACTCATTTATATAATTCGAAAATAGCGCCCTTATTGGTGCCAATGAGGACAGTTTTTATCTTTGTGAGAACTAATAAGATTAGCAAGGTTAGCGAAATAGACAACTATGCTTTGTAACCATATTTTATCAATACTTTTGTTTTAAACCTATGATCAAAAATCATAACTTCCGATTCGGTATAACTGCAATAGCAATACCCTTATAATCTTCAAAAGAACCTATAAAAACTAATTCTTCTTTTCAAGAAACTATAGTCTCTTGAGAGACCCTCATCTGGCACTTGTTTTTGACGACTAATGACCAAGGGGCGATGGAACTTATAACTAGAAATGAAAAGAGCCTTCTAGGCCTAGATTGCAATGATTCTATAGGAAAAATAACCAGCCGAGGTCTAAGTTGCCATGATTCTATAGGAAAAGTAGCCAGCCGAGGCTTAGATTGCTATGATTCTATAGGAAAAGTGGCCGGCCGAGGCCTAGGTCACTATAAAACTTCATTAAAGACTAATAACTAAGATATCGAGTAGCTTGATTTCAACTCAACGGATACACCTCAGAGGTTTAAAAATCCATCCCATCTGGATTAGGTGCTCCGCCTTCCAAACCGCTGATATTTTTGAGAATCTCTAACTCAGCAGGACTCAGTTCGATGTCAAAGCAGTCTAGATTGCTAGCAATCCGACTCGGAGTGACTGACTTAGGCAGGGGTAGGAAGCCTTCTTGTAGGCTCCAAGCTAGAGCGATTTGGGCAATAGTATTGCCATACTTGTCCGCCATAGCTTGCACAGCTGGATTTTGGAAGAGCTCGCCTTGCCCAAAAGGTCCCCAAGCTTCCAGTAGGATATCATGGGCACGGCAGAAGTCCACCGCCTCTGTCTGATAGACACCTGGTGCTAGGCGGATTTGATTGACAGCCGGAGTGACACGCGCTGTTTCCAGCAGAGCTTCTAGGTGATGAGGCAGGAAATTGCTGACGCCGATCGCTCGGATCTTACCAGCTTGGTAGAGGTCCTCCATGGCTCGCCAAACTTCTGCATTGCGCTTTTGCCAAGCTCCATCTTCTCGTAAAGGCTTAGGATTTGGCCAGTGGATAAGGTAGAGATCCAGATAACCCAGCCCCAACCGCTTCATAGAGCTGTCAAAGGCTTCTAAAGCCTCTTCATAGGTATGCTTGCTATTCCAGAGCTTGGTTGTGATGAAGAGCTCCTCACGCGGAATGCCACTGTCTTTAATCGCTCGACCGATACTCTCCTCATTCTTGTAGATAGCTGCCGTATCAATGTGGCGATAGCCAGCCTTAAGGGCGGCCAAGACTGCCTGATAAGCCTCTTCTCCGTCCTGAGCCTTCCAAGTACCAAAGCCCAAGGCTGGAATCTTGACGCCATTGTTAAGAGTATAATTTTGCATGTCTGTTCTCCTTATTTTTTCTTTCTTTTGGCTAATTTTGGCTTAAAGATATTTTCCTTGGTTGGAGCCATGCCTCGGCTGAAAAAGCTGTAAATGATAAAGGCCAACCCAGCAATAAATATCAAGAAACGATGCAATAGCAATCCAAAGAAGAGGAACACCAAGCCCATTCCCATAAATTTATAATCAATCTTTTTCATCCTGTCCTCCTCATCTGTAATAACCCTATTATAACATCTTCTCTTCCTTTGAGAAAGCCCTACCATCTGTTAAGAAAAATATCTCAGAGACTTTCTAGTTGCGCTAACCATTCTAGCTTTGCCCAAGTCCCTCAAGAAAATCCTAGGGACAAAGCAGCAGCTCCACATTAAAAAGGACAGGTTACCCCATCCTTTCTAAAAATATAAGGAGACTCAATTAAAGAATACTGGAGGCAGCTTCAAAGCGCTTTTCACCATCCAGATAAGTAGCAACCAGCTCCAAATCCTTGTCCAGCACGATAAAGTCGGCATCGTAGCCTTCCTTGATCTGGCCACAGACATCGTCAATGTGGACGGATTTTGCTGGGATGAGACTGGCCATCATAACTGCTTGGTGAGGATTTGCGATGCCCCACTCAACCACATTTTTGAGGCCGTCTTTGAGCTGCAGGATTGATCCTGCCAAGTTGCCAGTCGATTTGAGACGAGCTGTGCCATTGGCTACCACTACTGGAAATTCTCCCAGCATATAGTCGCCGTCTTCCAGCCCACCTGCAGTCATACAGTCTGTGATGAGGGCTACATGTTCATGGCCCTTTTGCTTAAGCAAAATATCACAGGCCTTGGGATCTACGTGGTGACCATCACAAATCAACTCTGCGTAAGTGTGAGGTAACTCGTACATAGCCCCAACCATACCTAGCTCACGGTGGGTCAAGCCCCGCATACCATTGTAGGCATGTACCCAGACACTGGCTCCTGCTTCTACTGCTGCCTTGGCTTCGTCATAGGTCGCATCAGAGTGCCCCAAAGCGACTGTCACACCTTCATCAGTGATGGTGCGGACAAATTCTTCCACGCCATCACGCTCAGGTGCCAAAGCAATTTTATTTAGCAGGCCATTGGCTGCCTTTTGCCAAGCACGAAATTCATCCATACGAGGGTCCTTCATGTAGGCTGGGTTTTGGGCACCCTTGTACTTTTCAGTGAAGTAAGGCCCTTCAAAGTAGAGACCGCGAATCTTGGCACCACTTGCTTCTTGATAGCGCGCACCGATATTTTCTGTCACAGCCAAGAGTTGCTCGTAAGATGATGTCAGCGTAGTCGGCAAGAAACTGGTCACCCCAGTCGTCAAAAGTCCTTCACTCATGGTATGAAGAGTACCTTCGATGTTATTGTCCATGACATCGACTCCACCAAAACCATGGATATGGGTGTCCACTAGACCCGGTGCGACAGAGTAGCCTGTGTAATCCACCACTTCCGCATCCGCAGGGACTTCCTGTACTAATTTTCCAAATTTTCCATCAATCACTTCTAAAAATCCACCCTTGCGAATTCCTTGAGGATAGAAGAACTGATCGGCTTTTATATATTTAGGCATCTGACTGCCTCCTCTTGTTCTATTTCTATTGACTCTATTATAACGCTTTCTATTTTATTTGTAAATGGTCTATACCTCTTTTTTGAAAAAATTTATTATATTATTTAAATCAAGAAAAGAGAGTGGAACAGAAATCGGGAATTCGTTAGAATTCGATTTCGTCGTCCCACCTCCGCACAGTTGAGTAGGGCTGTAAAAGCTGATGAAATCAGCGTAGTAGAGCCCACTCAACCACTGCGTCTTGCTCGACAATCCAAAGACAGAAAGAGGCTAGGACTTTTGTCCCAGCCTCTTTCTGTCTTAAATTTGTTCCATTTGTACTTTCTCAGCCAAATTCATGGCGTGGTCAGCAACTCTGGTATAGTGGGAAATAATATCGATGAAGTTGACCCCAGCCTGAGGCGTACATTCTCCCTTGTTGAGACGGGCAATGTGGGTCTTGCGCAGGCTACGTTCTAGCTTGTCAATAGCTGCATGCTTGGCTTCTAAGGTGTTGGCCAACTCCACATCATTTGTTTCCACAGAAGTCAAAGCTTCTTTGATAAAGTCCAAGGTCAGTTGATAAATGTTTTCCAACTCTGCCAAGGCAGCTGGCGAAAATTCCACTTTCTTGCGGTGCAAGTAGTCTGTCAAATTCAGCAAAGCTTCTGAGTGGTCGCCGATTCTCTCCAAATCACGGCTAGAGTCCAGAATGCTAGTCAAGACTTCACTCTCTTTTGGATTGAGCTGCTGACCAGATAGGACAATCAGATAGCGAGTCAATTCATCATCAATAGCGTTGATGGCTTCCTCAGTCTTATGACCCTTCTCAGCTGATTTTTCTTCGTAGTTAATAATATAATCATAGGCCAATTCGAAAGATTTAGCCGCATAGCCACCCAAGTGAAGGAGTTCCTTTTTAGCATTTCCCAAAGCCAGTGATGGCGCTTGGTCAATCAAAATCGTATCAAGGTAAAGAGATTCGTATTTAACAGTTTCATCTTCACCCGGAATCAACTTGGTAACCAAATATGCTAAAAAGCCAATAAAAGGAAACTGGATAATGGTATTGGTAATATTAAAAGTTCCGTGGGCAAAGGCAATGGTCATTTCTGGTGACAAATGCAAGGCTGTCTCAAACCACTGAATCAGCGATGTAAAAGGCAACAAGAAAATCATACAGATGATTGTCCCCAAAACGTTAAAGGCCACATGGGCTCCAGCAACACGCTTGGCTGCGATATTAGCACCCAAGGAAGCGATGATCGCTGTAATCGTCGTTCCGATATTGTCACCGAAGAGGACAGGCAAGGCTCCATGCAAATCAATGAGATTGCTGGCATAGAGATTTTGTAGAATACCAATAGTCGCTGATGATGCCTGGATGAGCAAGGTCAAACCCGTTCCGACAAAGACACCTAAGACTGGATTTTTACTCAGCTGAACCATATAGTCGCGAAAGACTTGCAGATCTTTAAGTGGCTCCATGGCTCCACTCATGAGATTGAGGGCAAAAAAGATCCCGCCAACACCAAAGAAGATGCGCCCGATATTGTTAACAGAGCGATTTTTGGTGAAAAAGAGGCAAACCGCACCGATAAAGAGCAGGGGAAGTGCATAATCACCCAACTTAAAACCAATGATGAAGGAAGTCACGGTCGTACCAATATTGGCCCCCATGACAATCCCGATAGCCTGACGCAGGGTCAACAGCCCCGCACTAACCAGACCAACTGTAATCACCGTCACACCTGAACTAGACTGGATCAGGGCTGTCATCCCAATCCCAACTAGCACACCTAAAAAAGGATTGCTCGTGTACTTATCAATGAAATAGCGCAGTCGGTCTCCCGCTGCCTGCTGCAAGCCGTCCCCCATCATACGAATACTATACAGGAACAGCCCCAAGCCTCCTAAAAAGCTAAATATAATTTCTTGCCAATTAATGGACATTTCTTTTCCTCCGAAAAATAAATAGCGGATAATCTCCTATACTATTTTAAAACATCCAGCCTAATCTCACAAGCCTTTTCTAAAAAAGAATTGAATTATTTTTGCTCATTTTGAAACTTTTATTTTCTTCATACTCAAGAGCAAACTAGAACAGACGGCAAGGCCCTCTCACGACAAGAAAAGACAAGCAGGAAGAGCTAAATTTCAAAATATTTAGCTTCATTCACCGCTTTCTAGTCTCAGGCTTAAAACATCTGAATTGCTCAGTTTATCTTTTATCTCAGCACAACTCACATTCGCATGCAAAGAGCAAAAATCCCAGATAGCTATAGGCTATCTGGGATTTGCTTTCCATCGCTAAAGTGCTGGTATCATTTTAGCTAGGTTTTAAGATTAGTCTTCCAAGTTCACATCAGATGTTGATTCTTTCTTCTTTTTGTTCTTAAGAAAGGCTGATGCTAACGTTGCTATTCCTAATCCAAGAGCTGCTAATGGATTATTGGCAGTTCCTGTATTTGGTAAAGCTTTAGCATTTGGAGTAACCTTAACTTTTTCTGGTTGTGCAGGCTGTGGCTTAGGTGCTTGAGAGTGATTTGTAGCACTAGATACAGATGCACTTTCAGACAGACTAGTAGAGATGCTTGCGCTGTCACTCAGTGACACACTTGCTGATGTGCTCAATGAAACAGAGACACTCATGCTCAAGTAGGCACTTGCTGAAAGTGAATCGTCGGCAATAGCATGACTGGCACTGATTGATCCTGAAATGCTTGCACTTGTACTCAATGAAGTAGAGATAGACTGACTATCACTTACAGAAGCTGAAGTACTTGCACTTACAGATGCGAGGTAGCTTGGCAGGTTAAACTCTGGCTTAGACTCGCTGGTTGGATCACCCTTACTGTAGCTGAATGAGTTTGACTCTTGTGACACACTTGTACTCAAGCTGCTTGAAAGGCTATCACTAAGCGATGTAGAGGTACTTACACTTGTGCTTGCTGAATCTGACGCGCTGACTGAAGCTGATACGCTGGTGCTTAGACTTGCGCTTGCTGATAGAGATTCGCTTACGCTCAGCGATGCCAAATCATTTTCACTTGCCAAAGCAGACGCGCTAGTGCTCAATGATACTGAAGTGCTCTCGCTTGTTGAGACTGATTGGCTACTGCTTACAGAAGACGAGGCACTCTCGCTTGCTGAGATTGAAGCACTTAGACTCGTGCTCAAACTTGTGCTTGATGAATCTGAGGCACTAATTGAGGCACTGAGGCTCGTACTCAAGCTGGTGCTTGATGAATCTGAAGCACTAATTGAGGCACTGAGGCTGGTGCTCAAACTTGTGCTGGCTGAGTCGCTTGCACTGATTGATGCACTGAGGCTCGTGCTCAAACTTGTACTTACTGAATCTGAAGCACTAATTGAGGCACTGAGGCTCGTACTCAAACTTGTACTTGCTGAATCTGAGGCACTGAGTGAAGCACTTAGACTTGTGCTCAAACTTGTACTTGCTGAATCTGAAGCACTAATTGAGGCACTGAGGCTCGTGCTCAGGCTCGTACTTGCTGAATCTGAGGCGCTGAGTGAGGCACTTAGACTTGTGCTCAAACTTGTACTTGTTGACTCTGATGCACTAATTGAGGCACTGAGGCTCGTGCTCAAGCTGGTGCTTGATGAATCTGAGGCACTGATCGAAGCACTGAGGCTTGTACTCAAGCTGGTGCTTGATGAATCTGAAGCGCTAATTGAGGCACTGAGACTAGTACTCAAGCTGGTACTTGTTGAATCTGAGGCACTGATTGATGCACTGAGACTTGTGCTCAAGCTGGTGCTGGCTGAATCTGAGGCACTGATTGATGCACTGAGACTTGTGCTCAAACTTGTGCTTGCTGAATCTGAGGCACTAATTGAGGCACTGAGGCTTGTACTCAAGCTGGTGCTGGCTGAATCTGAGGCACTGAGTGAGGCACTTAGACTTGTGCTCAGGCTCGTGCTGGCTGAATCTGAGGCACTAATTGAGGCACTGAGGCTTGTACTCAAGCTGGTGCTGGCTGAATCTGAGGCACTGAGTGAGGCACTTAGACTAGTACTCAAGCTGGTACTTGTTGAATCTGAGGCACTGATTGATGCACTGAGACTTGTGCTCAAGCTGGTGCTGGCTGAATCTGAGGCACTAATTGAGGCACTGAGGCTTGTGCTCAAGCTGGTGCTTGCTGAATCTGACGCGCTAATTGAGGCACTGAGGCTTGTGCTCAAACTTGTACTTGCTGAATCTGAGGCACTAATTGAGGCACTTAGACTGGTACTCAAACTTGTACTTGCTGAGTCGCTTGCACTAAGTGAGGCACTGAGGCTTGTGCTCAAGCTGGTGCTTGCTGAATCTGAAGCACTGAGTGAGGCACTGAGACTTGTACTCAAACTTGTGCTTGCTGAGTCTGACGCGCTAAGTGAGGCACTGAGGCTTGTGCTCAAACTTGTACTTGCTGAATCTGAAGCACTAATTGAGGCACTGAGGCTCGTGCTCAAGCTGGTGCTTGATGAATCTGAAGCGCTGAGTGAAGCACTGAGGCTTGTACTCAAACTTGTGCTTGCTGAATCTGAAGCACTGAGTGAGGCACTGAGGCTTGTGCTCAAACTTGTACTTGCTGAGTCGCTTGCACTGATTGATGCACTGAGGCTTGCGCTCAATGACGCTGAAGCTGACTCGCTTGTTGAAACTGATTGACTCAAGCTCAACGATGCGGAAGCACTTGCACTTGCTGATACAGACT
>NZ_CALIIB010000128.1 GCF_938020365.1 uncultured Streptococcus sp.
AGAATAGCCAGATTCCAGAAACCAATTTCCCGCTGCCAGTAGGGAGCTAGACCATAGATGGACTCATTGCCCAAGAGCTGGGGCTGGAAAATCTGGATTATAGCCGCGCCCAGCATAGCTAAGATCAGTAAAATGAAAGTCACTCGTAAAAATTTATTCATACCTGTCTCCTTTCTTCTTTGTAGATTATAATGTTTTTGAAAATGATTTTCAAGTTTTCATTTTTTACAAAAGAAATCTCTAATAAAATATTTTACAAGCAAGTCCTATCTTTTTGGGTGCTTTTGTGGTATACTAGATTAGTTGCAGAAATACAGTTTTTCTATTCAGTGGGAACTAGCGACCGAGTCGGCGCTTTTTTAGTGCCTGGACTTGAGAGACCATATTTATGAAGAGAAGAGCGAATACTCTCAGAAAATCGAGACATAGCAAGAGAAAAGCACTTGCTATGTTTCGATAGCTGAGTATCAAAAGCCTTATAAGGTGGCTTCGCACCGCCTTTAGAAAGAAGAAGAACATTGAAATTTAATGAATTACATTTATCTGCTGAATTGCTAGCAGAGATTGAAAAAGCTGGTTTTGTAGAAGCAAGCCCTATTCAAGAGCAGACCATTCCGCTTGCTATGGCAGGTAAGGATGTCATTGGTCAGGCCCAGACTGGGACAGGAAAGACAGCAGCCTTTGGCTTCCCAACTCTGGAGAAAATTGATACAGATAATCCTGCTGTGCAGGCTTTGGTTATCGCTCCAACCCGTGAATTGGCTGTGCAGAGTCAGGAAGAGCTGTTCCGTTTTGGCCGCAGCAAGGGTGTCAAGGTGCGTTCTGTCTACGGTGGCTCTAGCATTGAAAAGCAAATCAAGGCCCTTAAATCTGGTGCTCATATTGTCGTAGGAACACCTGGTCGTCTCTTGGATTTGATCAAACGCAAGGCGCTTAAGTTGAATCAAATTGAAACCTTGATCTTGGACGAAGCGGATGAAATGCTTAACATGGGCTTTTTGGAAGATATCGAGTCTATCATTTCCCGTGTGCCAGAAGAACGTCAGACATTGCTCTTTTCAGCGACCATGCCGGATGCTATCAAGCGTATCGGTGTCAAGTTTATGAAGGAGCCTGAGCATGTCAAGATTGCGGCTAAAGAGCTGACGACGGAGCTGGTGGATCAGTATTATATCCGTGTCAAAGAAAATGAAAAATTCGATACTATGACCCGCCTGATGGATGTGGAGCAGCCAGAGCTGTCTATCGTCTTTGGTCGGACCAAGCGCCGGGTGGATGAGCTGACTCGCGGTCTGAAAATCCGTGGCTTCCGCGCAGAGGGTATCCATGGTGATTTGGACCAAGGCAAGCGCCTTCGCGTTCTGCGCGACTTTAAAAACGGCAATTTGGATGTCTTGGTGGCGACAGATGTGGCTGCGCGTGGATTGGACATTTCTGGTGTGACCCACGTCTACAACTACGACATTCCGCAGGATCCAGAAAGCTATGTTCACCGGATTGGGCGGACTGGTCGTGCTGGTAAGTCAGGTCAGTCTATCACTTTCGTAGCGCCAAATGAAATGGGCTATCTTCAGATTATCGAAAATCTGACCAAGAAGCGTATGAAAGGCCTTAAGCCAGCGACTGCAGAGGAAGCTTTCCAAGCTAAGAAAAGAGTTGCCCTTAAGAAGATTGAACGCGATTTTGCAGACGAAAGCATCCGTTCTAACTTTGAGAAATTCAGTAAGGATGCCCGCAAGCTGGCAGCAGAATTCAGCCCAGAAGAGCTGGCTATGTATATCCTCAGCTTGACGGT
>NZ_CALIIB010000129.1 GCF_938020365.1 uncultured Streptococcus sp.
GTAACTGTCATCTCATTTCTCCGCCACAAAGAACCAGCGAGCGCTCTTGTCAGTTGGCTCCTTGTCCTCAAAGTCCGCATAAATCTTGACATTCTTAAAGCCAGCCTGCTCCAGCAAGATATCATAGGTCAGGATCTCATAGGTCCGCTCCTCATGCACCTCATCATGGCGCGTGAAGCGCCCATCTTCGTCTTGGACAAAGAAGGTCAGCTCATGCACGATGGAATGAGGCGGTTCGTCCGCATAAGAATCCCAGACCATAGCAAAGGTTTCAGCATTTTCATGATAAGAATAGCCTGGAAAAACCTCATCAATCTGGTAAATCGAATGTACGTCAAAGATAAAGCGACCGCCCTCATTTAGATGCTGGTAGACTTGAGTGAAAACCTGACCGACATCTACTTCGTCCTCCATATAGCAAATCGAGTCTGAATAGCACGTCACCAAATCAAACTGACCGACACCACTCAAATCCAGCATATTGCCCTGGATAAAGGGGATGTCCAAACCGGCCTCTCTGCTAAGCTTCTCTGCCAAATCCAGCATTTCCTGACTCAGATCCAGCCCCGTCACCTCGAAACCTGCCCGCTTAAAATAAATAGACTGAATGCCCGTACCGCATGCTAGCTCCAGCAGTTTTTTCTTATCCTTGGGAAAATGACGCAGGCTGAAATCCGTCCACTTCTCATACAAAGAATCATCCATAATCGCATCGTAAACCGACGCGAAGGTTTCATAAGTTGCCATACTTTTCCTTTCAAAAATAGCCCAGCCAGCAGGCTGACTGAGCCGAATTCTGCTTTCTGCCTAAGGGCAAAAAATCACTTGTTTTTTTCTTCCAATAAGGCAGCAACATCCACACCAGTTGCTTCGTGCCACAACTTTTCCAAATTGTAATGCGCCCGCATTTCCTCAGAAAAGACATGGACGACCACGCCGCCCAAGTCTAAGAGCACCCAGCCGCCAGCTGCGTCTCCCTCAACATGACCAGCAGAAACACCCGCCGCAGCAGCTTTCTCGCGGATATTTTCAGCGACTGCATCCAGCTGACGACTGTTCATCGAGCTGACGATGACAAAGTAATCTGTCACAGTAGTCAAACCTTGCAAGTCCAAAGCCACAATATCTTCTGCACGCTTTTCATCGGCCGCCTTCACGACCAGTTCCAATAACTCTTGTTCTTTCATAGTTCCTCTTTAATTAAAAATGTTTTTGTAATCTAGAACTTTCGCAAAACGTCCGTCCCAAATTGTTTGGTAAAAAGTATTTATTTTTTCTGCCGAAGCATCTTCCCCATCAAAAGTTGTAAAAGCACCCTCTGGAATGACAAGTTTATAATCAAATTCAAATCCAACTTTAACCGATGCATCTACACAATATTCCGTCTGCATGCCACACAAAACTAGACGACCAATATCTTCTTTATCCAAGTAATCCTTCAAACCTGTCTCTTTAAAAATACTATTATACTTCTTCTGAAAGACCTTTTCATCTGACTTTCTATTCAAGAGAGGAGACAGCTGCCAATCTTCCAATGCACTATCTTCTGGATTTTCCACATGCTGAATATAGATAATTTCGACACCTTTACTCCTAGCCTGATGCTGCAGAAAGGAAATTTTATCCATCATTTTATCAGACTGAAAACCTGTCTTCACTAAGATATTTTGTACATCTATAATGATTAGAGCTGTTTTCATTCTTCTATTTCCTTCAAATATCCTACAAAGGCATTGTAGGTCTCCAAGGTCTGCGGATAGATGGGCATCCCTTTGCGAGCCAAATGCTCTACCGTCCTTGCTGTTTCGTAGGCCACAGCTAGATCGAGTGACTGCTGAGCTAGCTCTCTTGCCTTATCCACTCCGGGAAAGTCCCGGTTGTGCTCAATGTAGTCGGCGACATAAACCACCTTGTCCAGCTCAGACATGGTGCTACTGCCCACTGTATGAATCTCGATGGCTCGCAGAATCTCAGGATCTTTCACTCCTAAATCTTCCTGAATCTTGTAAATGCCCACCATGCCATGCCAGACATTATTGCCCCAGTTTTTCA
>NZ_CALIIB010000130.1 GCF_938020365.1 uncultured Streptococcus sp.
CGACAACTTTCGCGTGAACGCGGACAGTGTCACCAGGACGGAATGCAGGGATATCTGAGCGAAGTTGACCTTCAGTCAAGCTTTGAATTAATGGATTCATTTTTTCTCCTATCTTACTAATCTTGTAGTTCTAGACAACAGCGGATTAGCCGTTTTTTTAGTGCATCCATTTATGCACAAAGTATATTATATCAAAATTCTAGTAAAAGTAAAGATTTTTAGATAAAAATTCCTAAAAGAATCGCTAAAAAACCTAAAAAATAGGCCAGCATCAGATAGAGGCTAAATTTCTTCTTCTCTGAAAACAGCTCTGCTAATTCCGCATTAAACGTGGAAAGAGTTGTTAAACCGCCACAGAAGCCTGTTGCCAGAATGCTATACAGCTGTTTATCTTGGATATGATTGTAAAAATATCCAATCAAAAAGGCTCCCAGTACATTAGCCATCAAGGTGCCTACTGGCAAAGCAGCTCTGCTATTAACCTTAGAAAAAAAGTAACGGATAAGAGCTCCCAGACCGCAAGCAATGAGCAAAAACCAAATCATGCGGTCACCTTCCTTCCAGCCCATAAAGCAATGCAAAGGCTGCCGCCGATACTCAAGGCAAGATATACGATCAATTCTGGATAACGGCCTAAATCCAACAATTTGAGCGAATCTAATAGAAGACCTGAAAAAGTCGTCAAGCCACCACAAAATCCCGTCGACAAAGCCAATAACAAACGCTTGGAAACTTGCTTGCGACGGAGATAGCCTTTAACCAAATAGACTAACAAGAAAGTTCCCAAATAGTTGACTAAAAGTGTCGCTAACGGAAAATGTCCCGTAAATGTGAAAAAGGATGAGCATTGATAACGAAGTAAACCGCCTAGCATAGCTCCAAAGAAGATTGCTAAAGAATTTTTTACTTCACTCATCTTATTTTCTTCTCCTGAAAAGCGCGTGAATGCTTTAGGATATCCGTAAAGGTTGCAAGAATCGGCTCTTGATAATTCGTATTTTCGATCTTACTCGCAACTTTAGCAAAAATCCTTTCTTCTCGTTTAGGATCTGCAACGGCCTTCCCAGTCGATTTTTTAATAGCCACAACTTGGCCGACCAGATTCATGCGTCTCTCTAGTAAGGCAACGAGCGCATCATCCACTTGATCAATTTCCTGTCTAATTTCTTCTAGCTTCATCTACTTCCTCCTTGTATGCTATCTATCATAACAAAAATTAGGAAAATGTTCTAGTTTTATCCTAAATAAAAAAGGTCCTAAAGACCTTAAATTAAAAGAAAACTCGCTTAAGCGAGTTTTTATCCGCAACCTAAAATAGTCCCCTGGACTGTTTTAGCCAACGGACCCTTCCATGCTCATGTTGATGAGTTGGTTGAGTTCAACGGCGTATTCCATTGGAAGTTCTTTGGTAATGGGTTCCATAAATCCGTTGATAATCATAGCTGTAGCTTCTTCTTCACTGATGCCTCGGCTCATCAGGTAGTAGAGCTGATCCTCGGACACTTTGGAAACCTTGGCTTCATGCTCTAACGCGACATTGGAATTATGGATTTCATTAAAAGGAATGGTGTCCGAACTGGATTCACCATCCATCAGAATGGTATCGCATTCGATATGGGATTTGGAGCCAGCGCTATTCTTGCCAAAGCGAACCTGACCACGATAGTCAGTCTTTCCACCATCCTTAGCCACTGATTTAGAAATCAAAGTACTGGATGTCTTGGGCGCATTATGAAAAACCTTGCAGCCCGCATCTAAGTGCTGGCCATAGTTGGCAAAAGACATGGATAGAACAGAAGTTCTTGCGTTGCGGCCATTAAGAATGCTGCAGGGGTATTTCATGTTTACCTTACTGCCTAAGTTACCATCAATCCACTCCAAGGTTCCGCCTTCTTCAACAATCCCCCGCTCCGTTACGAGGTTATAGACATTGTCCGACCAGTTTTGAATGGTCGTATAGCGGAAAAAGGCATCCTTTTTGACAATGATTTCGACATTTGCTGCATGAAGGCTATTAGTCGTATAAGTTGGTGCTGTACAGCCCTCAATATACTGGATGGAGCCGCCCTCCTCGATAATCATCAAGGAGCGCTCAAACTGGCCAGCATTTTCTCCGTTGATACGAAAGTAAGTCTGAACAGGAACTTGGCACTGGACGTTCTTGGGCACATAGATAAAGGTTCCACCGGACCAAACCGCACTATTAAGCGCTGAAAATTTATGCTCAGCATTTGAAATCACAGTACCAAAATACTGCCTGACCAAGTCTGGATATTCCTGCACAGCCGTATCCGTGTCAGTGAAGATAATCCCCAACTTGGCAAACTCTTCTTTCATATTGTGGTAAACGACTTCAGATTCATACTGGGCCACAGCTCCAGACAGAAACTGTTTCTCAGCTTCCGGAATTCCCAAGCGGTCAAAGGTTTTCTTAATCTCCTCTGGAACTTCATCCCAACTGCGAGCCCGATCTCCGCTTAGTTTTTGGTAGTAGATAATATCATCAAAGCGAATACCTGATAAATCTGGTCCAAAGTTAGGCATGGGTAGCTTATGAAAAAGTTCCAAAGAGCGGAGGCGATAATCCAACATCCACTGGGGCTCATTCTTGATTTCTGAGATTTCTCGAACTACTTCTTCGGTCAAACCTTTACCAGTTGAAAAGAGTGGCTTGACATCATCATGGAAGCCAAAGGCATAGTCGCGTTCTTTCATAGGAACTCCTCCTTTATCTAAGGGATAACGCTTACTTATATTATACTCCTAATCATGAGAATTGTCAGAAAATAATACCTTAACAAAAGAAAAACGGCCACAGCCGCTTTCCATATTGTCATTTTAAACTTTGCTTACCAACTCTTCCGCAAATGCTTCCAAGCGCTCAATATCATCTTCTTCTGCAGAAAGATCTACTTTGACACATTCTGAACCTTTCACTGCTCCTGTAGCCGCAAAAACAGCATCAAAGTCATCAACAGCCTTGCAAAATTCGTCATAAAAAGTATCGCCTGAACCGACTACTCCATAGACCTTACCAGACAAGTCCAATCCAGATAAGTCTTCGTAGAAGTCCATCATTTCATCAGGCAGCTCACCGTCACCGTAGGTATAGGTCGCTACAATCGTAATATCCGCTTCCAAGAAATCTTCTGCATCGACAGTGGTACACTCGTCCACTTCAACTTCTACATCTAGTTCTCTTAGCTTATCCGCCACAATATCGGCAATTTCTTCGGTGTTTCCAGTCATACTGGCAAATACAATTTTCGCTAAGGTCATAGTTCCCTCCAAATTATAATCTTCATTCATTATAACACATCTTTTTTATTTTAAAAATAAAAATTCTTGTGCTACAATAACTAGAGAAAGTTTAAGAGGTTCACAATGAGTATCTATAGTAAAATTCTGAAAAAAATGAAAGAATACGACAAAATTATCATCCACCGCCATATGCGCCCTGACCCAGATGCAATTGGCAGTCAAGTCGGCTTACAAAAACTTCTCCAACTCAACTTTCCTGAAAAATCCATCAAAGTAACAGGTTACGACGAGCCTAGTCTTACTTGGCTAGCAAAGATGGATGAGGTGACAGATGCGGACTATGAGCAGGCCTTGGTAATTGTGTGCGATACAGCCAACACTCCTCGTATTGATGATCAGCGCTATAGCATGGGCGACTTTTTGATTAAAATCGACCATCATCCCAACGATGATATCTACGGAGACCTGCTGCTGGTTGATACAGATGCTAGTAGCACGAGCGAAATTATCGCTCTTTTTGCCTTCGAAAATCACTTAGAAGTTAATGACTATATCGCTAAACTCCTCTATGCTGGCATTGTTGGGGATACAGGGCGCTTCCTCTATCCAGCGACTACTGCACGCACATTTGAGGTAGCTGGCAAACTTCGCCAATACGCCTTTAATTTTTCAGAGCTTTCTCGAAAAATGGACTCCATCACGCATCAAGTTGCCAAACTGCAAGGTTATGTTTACGATAATCTAGAAATTGATGAGAATGGTGCTGCACGCGTTATCCTATCTCAGCAATTATTGAAAGAAAATCAGCTGACAGATGCTGATACTTCAGCCATTGTAGCTGCACCCGGACGGATCGAAGATGTCCAGATGTGGGCCATCTTTGTCGAACAGCCTGACGGCCATTATCGTGTGCGGATGCGCAGTAAATTTACTCCAATCAATGAAATTGCCAAGCAACACAACGGCGGCGGCCATCCACTTGCCAGCGGTGCCAATGCTTATTCCAAAGATGAAGTCGACTTGATTTATCAAAAATTAAAAGAAAGAGCAAAAAAGTAAGAAAATCATCCAAAAGACTTGTCAAATCAATTAGAATTTGATAAACTATCAAAGTAACTAATCTATGGCTCGCAAAGAGTCCATGGCAGAAAGGATTTTTTTAAAATGAGAAAAGACATTCACCCAGAATACCGTCAAGTTGTATTTATGGACACTACTACTGGCTACAAGTTCCTTAGCGGTTCAACTAAACGTTCAAACGAAACTGTTGAATTCGAAGGTGAAACTTACCCATTGATCCGTGTCGAAATTTCATCAGACTCACACCCATTCTACACTGGACGTCAAAAGTTCACTCAAGCAGATGGACGTGTGGATCGTTTCAACAAAAAATACGGTCTCAAATAAGAAGCGTATTGACATTAAAAAGAATGTTGATACAAAGCCATTTCCGAGAAATCGGATTTGGCTTTTTTTGTTTTTTACAATAAAAAATCCTTCGAAATCTGGAATGAGGCAGCATAACTACTGTCACTCATTCCTTCATCTCAAAGGATTGGTTTCAACTATTGATCTTCTTTCAATTTTTCTCGCTCAAGGCGAAGTTTGCGATTCGGATTTAGCCGGTTGAAGAGTTCTTCCAGCTTTTTTGCATTCCAAACATCTGCTGCTGAGACAAAATTACCATTTTCGTCTCGGAAAGATATTGGTTTATCACCCATTACATATCTCCTTAGTCAACAAATTCAAACTCAAAACTGCCGATACGCACCAAATCTCCGTCCTTGGCACCACGCGCACGAAGCGCCTCGTCAACGCCCATACCACGCAACTGACGGGAGAATTTCATGATGGACTCATCACGGTCAAAATTGGTCATTGTAAAGAGTTTTTCTAGTTTATCACCTGAAAGCACCCATGTAGCATCATCATCACGGGAGATTTCGAAGGCTGGCGTTTCTTCATCAAAGCCATAATAAGCCTCGTCTTCCATATCGGATTCTTCATAAAGCAGAAACTCAGGTGTCTTATCCAGTAGCTCAGCTGTCGCATCCAAGAGCGTAGCAAGCCCCTGCTTGGTCAGACTAGAAATAGGAAAAATCTGCGGCAACTCTTCAAATTCGTCATAATTGGCAGCCAGTTTTTTCTTGAATTCTTTCAAGTTTTCTGCGCTATCAGGCATATCCATCTTATTGGCTACAATAATCTGTGGCCGTTCCATCAAGCGCAAATTATAGGATTCCAACTCCTTATTGATCGCAAGGTAATCCTCATAAGGATCGCGTCCCTCACTGGCAGACATATCAATAACGTGCAAAATGACCCGTGTCCGCTCGATATGACGAAGAAACTGGGTACCTAGGCCCACTCCCTGACTGGCTCCTTCGATCAAACCTGGCAGATCGGCTACAGCAAAAGATTCCCCAGACTGAGTACGAACCATACCCAGATTAGGAACAATCGTGGTAAAGTGATAGGCTCCAATTTTGGGTTTGGCTGATGTAATCACACTCAGAAGGGTTGACTTACCAACTGAAGGAAAACCAACCAAACCAACATCAGCCAGCACTTTTAGCTCCAGCAGCAATTCTCTTTCCTGACCGGGCTCCCCATTTTCAGAAATTTCCGGAGCTGGATTTTTAGGTGTAGCAAAGCGAATATTGCCACGACCGCCACGACCGCCATGCGCTACGACGAAACGTTGACCGTGCTCAATCAAATCCGTAATGACCTTGCCAGTTTCAGCATCACACACAGTCGTCCCCTGTGGTACACGGACAATCAAATCCTCCGCTCCTCGACCATGCATTCCCTTAGTCATTCCTTTTTCACCTGATTGAGCCTTGAAATGACGGTTGTAACGGAAATCCATCAAGGTACGCAGTCCTTCGTCCACGACAAAAATCACATCGCCGCCACGACCTCCATCGCCGCCCCAAGGTCCGCCATTGGGTACATATTTCTCTCGGCGAAAGGCTACCATGCCATCGCCGCCCTTGCCAGCCTTGACCTGAATCTTGGCTGTATCTAAAAACATACTCATATAAATTCTCGCTTCTTTTTTACTCTAAAAAAACGCCTTGCAGCGTTTAGGATTAGAAGATTACGCCGATAGCTTGTGCAAAAATTGCACCAATGGTTACAAGTAACATGATTACCACGACCAGCATTGTCAATTTTTCAAATCCAGTTTTTTTACGTTGTCCGTTATCTCCAAAAGCCACTTTATTACCTCAATTCCTAGATTACTCCCTATATTTTAACACGATTAGCATACTTTTTCAAATATTTACGAGATGAAAAAGAAAAAGAGAGGTTTTACTCCATTAGCCAAAGAATTCTAAAGGATATTTATGGAAATAATTTAAAAAGATTGAAGAACTCACTCCAAATAGGAGGCTTCTCCAATCTTTTGACTTTTATTCGATACCAATTTCAGCACGGACTACATCCGCAATCGTGTCCACATAATAGTCCACTTCTTCGTGAGTTGGAGCCTCCGCCATGACACGCAGAAGCGGTTCTGTCCCACTTGGGCGGACAAGGATACGGCCGTTTCCTGCCATTTCAATTTCCATTTTTTCAATAATGTCTCTGATAGCCGGTACTTCCATTGCCTTATCTTTCATAGCATTTTCGACACGGATATTGACCAATTTTTGTGGGTAAATGGTCACTTCTGCCGCAAGTTCAGACAAGCTCTTGCCAGTTTCTTTCATCACTTTGGTTAATTGCACCGCTGACAATTGACCATCACCAGTGGTATTATAATCCATGATAATGACATGTCCAGATTGCTCACCACCTAGATTATAACCGTTCTTGCGCATTTCTTCTACCACATAGCGGTCGCCGACAGCAGTCACTACTTTATTGATGCCTTCGCGCTCCAAGGCTTTGTGGAAACCAAGGTTGGACATAACGGTGGTCACAATTGTATTTTGAGCTAATTGACCTTTTTCAGACAGATACTTGCCGATGATGTACATAATCTTGTCACCATCTACAATATCGCCATTTTCATCAACGGCAATCAAACGGTCACTATCGCCATCAAAAGCGAGACCAATTGCCGCACCTGACTCACGGACTGTTTCTTGTAAGCCTTCTGGATGAGTAGAGCCTACATTTAAGTTAATGTTGAGGCCATCTGGATTTTCTCCGATAACGGTCAGCTGGGCACCCAAATCAGCAAAAATTTGACGGGCACTAGTTGAAGCAGCGCCATTTGCCGTATCAAGGGCAACGTGCATTCCTTCAAGATCTAAACCTGTTGAAACAAGATATTGTTGGTACTTACGCAGGCCTTCTGGATAATCCATGACTTTCCCTAAGCCTTCAGCACTTGGGCGAGGAAGGGTATCTTCTGCTGCGTCCAGCAAAGCTTCGATTTCAAGTTCGCGCTCATCGTCCAGTTTATAACCATCGCCACCAAAGAATTTGATGCCGTTATCGAGAGCAGGATTGTGGCTAGCTGAAATCATGACACCCGCGCTAGCTTTTTCGGATTTAACCAAGTAAGCAACACCTGGAGTAGCAATCACACCAAGTTTGTAGACGTGAATCCCCACAGAAAGCAGACCTGCAATCAAGGCACTCTCCAGCATTTCTCCCGAAATACGTGTATCACGGCCAACAAACACTCGAGGAACTTCACTTTCGTGTTGGCTCAGAACATACCCACCAAAACGGCCCAGTTTAAAGGCCAATTCCGGCGTCAATTCCACATTGGCTTCTCCACGAACACCATCGGTTCCAAAATATTTACCCATTCTTAAAATTTTCCTTTCAAATCTTGCATTTATTTACTAGATGAACTCGAACTTGAGCTCGATTTGGAGCTTGACGAATTCGAATGCGTGGTTTTGGTCGTAACTTTCATCGTTGTTTCAAACGGTGTCACAACACTTGGCAAAACATTCCCATTGGCATCCATGGCCTGCAAGGAGGCTGCCCCACTATAATTTCCTGAAATAGTGACATTGCTTGGTAAAACTGCTGCGACATGATTAACTTTTTCCAAAGTTTCTTCATCGCTTGTCACTGTAACTTCTTCGTGCTCCAAGCTCACATTTGTGATAGAGATATCTTCTGCAACTTGACTGCCTGTGATGAGATACTTCACTGGCACTTTCTTGCTTGCTTTCTTACCTATCTTGACTGAAATTTTTTGCGGATTGACCGTAGCAGACAGGCCGCTAGGTAGATTTTCGACTTTCAGCTGCACTTCGACTGTTCCTTCTGATGCATTGGATAAATCCGCTACCACATGGAACTTCCGTGTACTTTCCTGCATTTCGCTACTTAAAGCCACTCTATTAGAACCCGTCAAAACAACGCTAGCTTCGGAAGTGAAGCCACTAATGAAGTACCGTTCACTATCATACTTGATATCAATCGGGACATTAGAAATCGTATTGCTGTAAGTTTCCGAGGTCACTTGGCGAATGCTGATACTATTTTGAAAACTACTAGACGTCGCATAAATAAACAAAACCAAAGCAAAAAATAAGGAGGAGATAATATAGAGAATTTTTTTACTTTGTTTCATTCTTCCATCCTCCTAGGATACGATTCTTTAGGCTCAATTTTTCATGCTTGTCTGATAAGAGGACTTCCCGCAGTTGTGATTCAAACTCGCTCAAACTCAAGTCATGCTTGAAGACTCCATTATGTGTCGTAGAGATACCGCCTGTCTCCTCAGACACGACAAAAGTAAAGGCATCTGAAACTTCCGAAAGGCCAATCGCAGCCCGGTGCCGAGTCCCAAATTCCTTGGAAATACCTGTGCTTTCTGTAAGCGGCAAATAGGCACAAGAGGCAGCGATCTTATTATCTTTGATAATAACTGCCCCATCATGCAGAGGCGTATTAGGAATGAAAATATTGATCAACAGTTCCCCAGAGATATCCGCATCCAGTGGGATTCCCGTTGCAATGTATTCCTGCAACGTTCGAGCGCCCTGAATAGCCACCAAGGCACCGATCTTACGCGGACTCATGTAAGCTACTGCCTTAACAAAGGCTTGAATCAATTTCTCTTCACTGCTGACTGGCGTGGCTGAAAAAATCTCAGTTGCTCTACCCAGCTTTTCAAGACCAGTCCGAATCTCAGGCGAGAAAATCACCACCGCCGCAATAACACCGTAGGTAATAACCTGATTGATCAACCATGAAATGGTCGTCAAACCAATGATATTCGCTAAAAACTGTGCCAAGATAAAGAAGAGCACTCCCCGAACCAGAATCATAATTTTGGTTCCGGCAATTGCTTTAGTAAAATGATATAAAATCCATGTAACCAGAGCAATATCAATAATGTTGATTAAAATATTCCAAGGATTACTGAATACATTAGCCCAGTATTGGAGATTGGTTAATTGTTGAAAGTTCATTGCATAGTGGCCCTCCCAAGTCAAAAACAAACAGTTCTCAACCATTATATCACTTTTAAGGATATTTTTCTGTAACCTTCTTTACTTTTTTATGATAAAATATTTCTTATGAAGATAAATACAGCATTGGGCCTCCTAGCAGGCAAGTCTTCCCACTTTGTTCTCAGCAAAATGGGACGCGGATCGACTCTGCCAGGGAAAGTTGCCCTCACATTTGATAAAAATATTTTGCAAAACTTGGCCAAGAACTACGAAGTTGTGGTTATTACTGGAACCAACGGAAAAACTCTGACTACAGCTTTGACAGTGGGCATTCTCAAGGAAGCTTTCGGAGAAGTGGTGACCAATCCTAGCGGTGCCAATATGATTACGGGAATTACCACGACCTTCCTGACAGCTAAAAAAGGCAAATCTGGCAAACATATCGCTGTGCTGGAAATCGATGAAGCCAGTCTATCTCGGATTTGTGACTATATCAAGCCTAGCCTCTTCGTCTTTACCAACATTTTCCGTGACCAGATGGACCGCTATGGTGAGATCTACACAACTTACCAGATGATTCTGGATGCTGCAGCTAAAGTGCCTGAAGCGACTGTACTGATGAATGGCGACAGCCCCCTCTTTAACTCGGTCAGCCTGAAGAATTCTGTCCGCTACTATGGTTTTGACACGGAGAAAAGCCAGGCTAAGCTGGCGCACTATAATACCGAGGGTGTCCTCTGTCCTAAGTGCGAGCATATCCTCAAGTACGAGCTCAATACTTATGCAAATCTCGGAGCTTACATCTGTGAGGACTGTGGCTTCAAGCGCCCTAAGCTAGACTACAGTCTGACCGCTCTCAAAGCACTTGAGCATAATCGCTCTGCCTTTACCATTGATGGTCAAGACTATCAGATTAATATCGGTGGTCTCTACAATATCTACAATGCCTTGGCCGCTGTGTCAGTTGCTCAGTTCTTCGGAGTTGAACCGGCTACTATCAAGGCTGGCTTTGACAAGAGCCGGGCTGTCTTTGGCCGTCAGGAAACTTTCAAAATCGGCGATAAGGAATGTACCTTGGTCTTGATCAAAAATCCGGTCGGAGCCACCCAAGCCTTGGAAATGATTGAGCTGGCACCTTTTGATTTTAGCCTCTCTGTCCTGCTCAATGCCAACTATGCGGACGGTATTGATACTAGCTGGATCTGGGATGCTGATTTTGAGAAGATTCTAGAAATGAATATTCCTCAGGTCATTGCAGGCGGTGTGCGCCACTCAGAGATTGCACGTCGACTACGCGTGACGGGCTATCCAGCAGATCAGATTACCGAAGTCAAAGATTTGGAAGCAGTCTTTAAGTTGATTGAGGAGCAAGAAACCAAACACGCCTATATCCTAGCTACTTATACCGCCATGCTGGAATTCCGTGAATTGCTAGCAGAACGACAAGTAATCAGAAAGGAGATGAACTAATGGTTTATAGATCCCTCGTTTCTCCTGAAAACCAGGATTATAACTATGACTTAAAAATCGCTCATCTCTACGGCGACCTTATGAACACCTATGGCGACAATGGCAATGTCCTCATGCTCAAGTATGTAGCTGAAAAGCTAGGCGCTAGGGTTGAGGTTGATATCGTTTCTTTAGAAGATGACTTTGATAAGGATAGCTACGACATCGTCTTCTTTGGCGGAGGTCAAGACTATGAGCAAACGATCGTGGCTCGTGACCTGCCAGCTAAAAAGGAAGCTTTGGAAAATTTCATCAATGACAACGGCGTTGTGCTCGCTATCTGCGGCGGTTTTCAACTTCTAGGCCAATACTATATCGAAGCGTCTGGACGTCGAATCGAAGGACTGGGCATCATGGGACACTACACTCTCAACCAAGTCAAGAATCGCTATATTGGTGACATTAAGATTCATAACGAAGAATTTAACGAGACCTACTATGGTTTTGAAAACCACCAAGGCCGGACCTTTCTCTCTGACGATGAAAAACCGCTAGGCAAGGTCGTCTATGGAAATGGAAATAACCAAGAAGACGGCAATGAAGGCGTTCATTATAAAAATGTCTTCGGCTCCTACTTCCATGGCCCTATCTTGTCCCGCAATGCGAATCTGGCCTACCGTCTCGTGACTACTGCTCTGAAAAACAAGTATGGCTCTAACATTGAATTAGCAGCTTATGAAGATATCCTAGCTCAAGAAACTCAAGAAGAATATGGCGATATCAAGAGCAAGGCTGAATTTGAATAATTAGGAGAATCATTATGAAAGAAAAATTACACTATATCCTGCTATTGATTACCATCCTATTGGTTGCCAGCATTTCCTTGGCAAATATGCAGAGCGTCAATGTTAGCTTTATCCTCTTCAGTTTTAAACTTCCCTTAATCATTTTGATTTTGGTCTCTGTCCTCCTAGGCTCTATTACAACCTTTCTCATCAGCATGTCTAAAAACTTCTCGCTGAAAAAAGAGCTTAAGAAAACCAAAGAAAGTCTTAAAACATCTCAAAAAGAAAACTAGGTTGGAATTTCCAGCCTAGTTTTTTGCTACTTCGTTTCAATAAAACCAAATTTGTTTAAGGGAGACACGCGAAATTCTACACTTCCCTTAATCTGCTCTTTTTTGATCAGACCAAACTCACGGCTATCTTTCGTATTTTCTCGCCGATCATTTAAGATTAAATAAGAATTTTTAGGGATGGTATCAGAAGTCGCTCCTTTTAAGTCAACAACAGAAAAATCGTGGGTATAATAGCCCGTGCTGGCAGCCGAAGCCAGATATTTCTCTCGCATCTTTTCGATATATTGCTCTGATTGCACCTGATCGTTCAGATACAGCAAGTTATCCATATAGGTCACCTTGTCATTTTCCATAGCAATGACACGGCCGACATATTCTTTTCCATCGACCTCATAGAGAGCAAATTCCCCACGAGCAAGCTTGGCTGTCTTATCCGCCAAGACCAAATCATTTTCCGCTAAAAAAGAATTGGAATCTTGCTTGGTGATACGATAAGGTGTATAGACAAACAAACGCAAGCCCACCAGAATGGCAATAAATACCGTCACAATAATAATATTTCTCAGTAAATCTCTCTTTAACATCTCTCTCCCCTGTCCTTTTGTTCTATTATATCATTTTTCATGGGATTAGACAAAACACAGGGATGAGAGAGGATTACGTTTAACAAAATTGTAAAAAATGAAAAGGCAAAGCCTATTGAGGAGCTCCCTCAATCGAATTTGCCTTTCTTATTTTAATCTTCTTTAGCCACGCGTGATTTGTTGGCGATATCAGCTAGGATAGCTTGAATAAAATCATCGACTGAGACAGTTTGTGTTTCTTTTTGACCGTAGCGACGGACATTGACCGTTCCGTCTTCCATTTCCTTGTCCCCAATGATCAATTGGTAAGGAATTTTGCTGGTTTGAGAAGCACGGATCTTGAACTGCATTTTTTCATTGCGCTCATCCACATCAGCACGGACACCGCGGTCACGGAGTTTCTTAGCCACTTCCCATGCGTAGTCCACGTGTTTTTCGTTAGAAACTGGGATGAGGGTTACTTGGTGTGGTGCAAGCCATGTTGGGAAGGCACCCTTGT
>NZ_CALIIB010000131.1 GCF_938020365.1 uncultured Streptococcus sp.
GGTAGATGATGCTCTCCGCATGCTCCAAAATCGACTCTGGACTGCCATCCATTTCCGAAAGCTCATCCCAGAGTTCCTTATCCTCAATCAAGCCGTACTTGACCACTTCGCCCATACCTTCAATCAATTCCCGCTGGGCCAAGGTCTGCAAGACTTCTGGATCAATCAGAACTCCGTCAGGCTGGGTAAAAGTTCCGACCATATTCTTGGCCCAGGGTGTATTGACGCCTGTCTTACCACCGATTGAGGAGTCCACTTGGGCTGTCAGACTGGTCGGAATCTGCACGAAATGAATCCCCCGCATGTAGGTCGAAGCAACAAAGCCTGCCAAATCACCAACAACGCCGCCTCCCAAGGCCACAATACCGTCACTGCGGGTCAGACCAACTTTGACCAAAAACTCATAGACCTTGTTGACCGTCTTTAAGTTCTTGCTGGCTTCGCCCTCCAAAAAGTCAAAGACAAAAGTCTCAAATCCAGCCGCTACCAAGCTTAGCTTGACCTTTTCCGCGTAGAGTCGAGCGACTCGATTGTCCGTGATGATGACCACTTTCTGAGGCTGCCAAAGCTGACTCAGCCAATTTCCAGCCTGAGATAAGGCTCCTTTTTCGATGGTAATATCATAGGGATGATGGGGGAGATTTACATTCAATTTCATAAGCGCCTCCTTGTTTTTCCTGCTCCAACCATAGAGGAGCTGAGTACGAGTGACTATTTATATAGAGCTTCTAGCTGCTGCCAAATTTCCTGACAAGGCATGGGTTGTCCTGTCCAAAGCTCAAAAGCTTCTGCTGCCTGATAAAGCAACATACTCAGACCATTCACTGCCACTACCTTCTGACTTCGAGCCCACTTTAAAAAAGGTGTTTCAAAAGGTTTATAAATCACATCCGCAACTAAAATCTGACTAGGTAGCTGAATACCTTCTGCTAATGGTAAAGTCTCGCCATCCATACCCACACTTGTTCCATTGACCAGAAGGTCTGATTGGGTAATTTTATCCTGCAAGGTAGCTAAGTCTTCTAAGTTAAAAACATGAATCCTACTCTTAGTCT
>NZ_CALIIB010000132.1 GCF_938020365.1 uncultured Streptococcus sp.
CAGAAGCCCAGTACTTACTGGCACGCTATGTCTTTGAAGAGCTGGAGTATCGCCGCTATGAATGGAAATGCGACTCCCTCAATCAGCCTTCAAGGCGAGCAGCAGAGCGGCTTGGTTTCACTTATGAAGGTAGGTTTCGTCAGGCTATTGTCTATAAGGGGCGCAACCGAGATACGGACTGGCTGTCTATGATTGACACGGATTGGCCGGCCGTCAAGAGTCGTCTAGAAAAATGGCTTAGCCCAGACAATTTTGACGTAAACGGTCAGCAAATAAAAGCCTTATCTGATTTTTAAAATAAAAAGAAACAATACTTGCCCTAGAGTTAGCTAAGAAAGATTTTAAATTCGCGGCAAGAATCAAATAATACTCTTTGAAAATGAAATTCAAACTAGGTCCGTATCTAACTTAGTTTAAGCTTCGATTTTTATTGAGAAGCAAGAAAAATCTCCCAAGAATGGAGGAAGATTGTGAGTCAAGGAAAGATTATCAAAGTTTCTGGTCCTCTGGTGCTGGCATCAGGGATGCAGGAAGCGAATATTCAGGATATCTGCCGAGTTGGCGATTTGGGGCTGATCGGTGAAATTATTGAAATGCGGCGGGACCAAGCCTCTATCCAGGTTTATGAGGAAACTTCTGGCTTGGGTCCGGGAGAGCCGGTCATCACGACTGGAAGTCCTCTGTCCGTTGAGCTGGGACCAGGTCTGATTTCTCAGATGTTTGACGGGATTCAGCGGCCTTTGGAGCGTTTCCAAACCATCACGAAGAGTGACTTCCTCGTCCGCGGTGTCCAACTGCCAAATCTAGACCGAGAGACTAAATGGGACTTTGTTCCAAGTCTGTCTGTCGGAGATACAGTTGAGGCTGGCGATATTCTGGGAACAGTGCAGGAGACCAATCTGGTGGAGCACCGCATCATGGTGCCGGTCGGCGTCAGTGGACGCTTGGCTAATATCTCAGCTGGCAGTTTCACTGTTGAAGAAACTGTTTACGAGATTGAGCAGGCGGATGGGTCTGTCTTTAAAGGGACTCTCATGCAAAAATGGCCGGTCCGTCGTGGGCGACCTTTTGCTCAGAAGCTGATTCCAGTTGAGCCTTTGGTGACGGGTCAGCGGGTCATTGATACCTTCTTCCCAGTGACCAAAGGCGGAGCAGCAGCCGTACCAGGACCATTCGGGGCTGGTAAGACTGTGGTTCAGCACCAGGTGGCGAAGTTTGCCAATGTTGACATCGTTATCTATGTCGGCTGCGGTGAGCGTGGCAATGAGATGACCGATGTACTCAATGAATTTCCAGAACTGATTGACCCATCAACTGGCCAATCCATCATGCAGCGGACGGTGCTGATTGCAAACACCTCCAATATGCCAGTAGCGGCTCGGGAGGCATCGATTTACACAGGGATTACGATCGCAGAATACTTCCGTGACATGGGCTATTCCGTGGCCATCATGGCGGACTCCACCTCTCGCTGGGCAGAAGCCCTGCGGGAAATGTCCGGCCGTCTGGAAGAAATGCCAGGTGACGAAGGCTATCCAGCCTATCTTGGCAGCCGGATTGCTGAGTATTACGAGCGGGCTGGCCGGGTCAAGACGCTCGGTTCAACTGCGCGCGAAGGCTCTATAACCGCTATCGGAGCCGTATCACCTCCAGGTGGAGATATTTCTGAGCCAGTAACGCAAAATACCCTGCGGATTGTCAAGGTCTTCTGGGGCTTGGATGCACAGCTGGCTCAACGCCGGCATTTCCCAGCTATCAACTGGTTGAGCTCTTACTCGCTCTATCTAGACGAAGTGGGAGCATATATCGACCAGCATGAGAAGATTGCTTGGGCAGAAAAGGTGACCAAGGCCATGAATATCCTGCAAAAGGAAAGTGAACTGCAGGAAATCGTGCGTTTGGTGGGCTTGGATTCCTTGTCTGAAAAGGACCGGCTGACCATGAATGCAGCCAAGATGATCCGCGAGGACTACCTGCAGCAGAATGCCTTTGATGATGTGGACACCTATACTTCTTTCAAAAAGCAGGTGGCTTTATTGAGCAATATCCTGACCTTCGATGCGGAGGCCAATCGTGCCTTGGAGCTGGGAGCTTATTTCCGGGAAATCATGGAAGGAACGGTGGAGCTGCGTGACCGAATTGCCCGCAGCAAGTTTATACATGAAGACCAGCTAGAAAAAATCCAAGCCCTCAGTCAGACTATCGAGGAAACCCTGCACCAGATTCTTGCCCAAGGAGGACTAGACAATGAGCGTCATTAAAGAATACCGCACCGTCAGTGAAGTTGTCGGCCCTCTGATGATTGTCGACCAAGTCGCTGGCGTGCATTTCAATGAATTGGTAGAAATCCAGCTGCATGACGGCAGCAAGCGTCAGGGCCAGGTCCTGGAAGTCCAGGAAGACAAGGCTATGGTCCAGCTTTTTGAGGGATCTAGCGGTATCAATCTGGAAAAAGCCAAGGTCCGCTTTACCGGCCGTCCGCTAGAGCTGCCGGTGTCAGAAGACATGGTGGGTCGGATTTTCAATGGAATGGGTAAGCCAATTGATGGCGGCCCAGCTATCTTGCCAGAGAAATATCTTGATATTGACGGTCAAGCCATCAATCCAGTAGCTCGCGATTATCCGGATGAGTTTATACAGACCGGTATTTCAGCCATCGACCACCTTAATACCTTGGTTCGGGGGCAAAAACTGCCAGTATTCTCTGGCTCTGGTCTGCCCCACAAGGAATTGGCCGCTCAAATCGCCCGTCAGGCGACCGTGCTTAACTCTGATGAAAACTTCGCCGTGGTCTTTGCGGCCATGGGGATTACCTTTGAAGAAGCCGAATTCTTCATGAATGACCTCCGGGAGACAGGAGCCATTGACCGCTCGGTGCTCTTTATCAATCTGGCTAATGACCCAGCTATCGAGCGGATTGCGACGCCACGGATTGCCCTGACAGCAGCCGAGTACCTGGCTTATGAAAAGGACATGCACGTTCTGGTTATCATGACTGACATGACCAACTACTGTGAAGCCCTGCGGGAAGTTTCCGCAGCTCGTCGTGAAGTGCCGGGCCGTCGTGGGTATCCGGGTTACCTCTATACTAACCTGTCCACCCTCTATGAGCGGGCTGGACGTCTGGTCGGCAAGAAAGGCTCTGTGACGCAGATTCCGATCCTGTCCATGCCAGAGGATGACATTACCCATCCGATTCCAGACTTGACGGGTTATATTACGGAAGGTCAGATTATCCTTTCACGCGACCTTTACAACAGCGGCTATCGTCCGCCCATCAATGTCCTGCCATCTCTGTCTCGTCTCAAGGACAAGGGTTCAGGTGAGGGTAAGACCAGGGGAGACCATGCTGCAACTATGAACCAGCTATTTGCTGCCTATGCGCAAGGCAAGCAGGCTAAGGAGTTGGCTGTCGTTCTGGGGGAATCCGCCCTGTCCGAAACGGACAAGCTCTATGTGCGCTTTACCGATCGCTTCGAGCAGGAATACATCAATCAAGGTTTCCAGACCAACCGAACCATCGAGGAAAGCTTGGATCTGGGCTGGGAACTCCTATCCATCTTGCCTAGAACGGAGCTTAAGCGGATCAAGGACGATATGATTGACCAATACCTGCCGCAGACCAAGGAGGAAGAAAGATGACACGACTCAATGTCAAGCCGACTCGGATGGAGCTGAATAACTTAAAAGCCCGTCTCAAAACGGCTGTCCGTGGGCATAAACTGCTCAAGGATAAGCGGGATGAGCTGATGCGGCGCTTCATTGAGTCTGTCCGTGAGAACAATCAGCTTCGCCAAAAGGTCGAATCCGCTCTGGTCGGTCATCTGCAGGACTTTGTCATGGCAAAGGCGCTGGAGAGCGATCTCATGGTCGAGGAGATTTTCGCTGTGCCCATGCGGGAAGTCAATCTACATGTGGAGACTGAGAATATCATGAGTGTGCGCGTGCCCAAGATGCACGCCCATATTGACAATCCCTATGGTGATGACGAGGGAGACGTGGTTTATAGCTATGTGGCGTCTAACAGCCAGATGGATGAAACCATTGAAAGTATGAGCGATCTGCTTCCTGACCTGCTGCGATTGGCTGAGATTGAGAAAAGCTGCCAGCTCATGGCGGATGAAATCGAGAAAACCCGCCGTCGAGTTAACGGACTAGAGTATGCTACCATCCCTGACCTCAAAGAAACCATCTACTACATCGAGATGAAGCTAGAAGAAGCCGAACGGGCTAGCCTCGTCCGAATGATGAAGGTGAAGTAAGATACCAAGACCGTTAAGAGCTCACAGCAAAAATAGGAAAATAGACGGAGAAGCGATAGCTTCTAGGAGATTTTATCTTTTTTGCCAAGAGCTTAGGTCGGGGTCAGTTTCGCAGGATACAAAAAAATAAAGAAAACTGAATAAAAAAATAGGAACTGGACGATGGATTCGATGAATTCAAGCCCAGTTCTCTTTTTTCCGAGTTTTTAGGCTTATTTTAGCCTTTCTTTGACTATGTGAAAATCTGAAATAAAAAGCTATTAATCATTTTTAATGCTTTGATATACCAATGTATAATCGCCTTTTATTAAGAAGTAAAGCTGTCCTATTTTTTGTATATTTATTACTAACTATTGAGGATATGTTACAAGTGCGTCTCTATATTACAAAGGTCAGACAGTTCGATTAAATCGGATGAAAAAGGGTTTATTCTTGGGGAAATTATGTTAAGATGAGATTTGTAGTATGAATGAAGAAAGGTGTACTTTACATATGAAAATCAATAAAAAAATGCTATTCGCTTCAACAGTAGCTTTGTCGGTGTTCCCATTGATAACAGCCAATGCTGAAGAGGAATCACAAAATTGGACAGCTAGGACAGTTGATCAAATCAAAGCTGACATTACTAGTAGTGAAAATCAACAGACTTATACAGTCCAATATGGCGATACTCTTGGAACAATTGCGGAAGCATTTGACTTGGATGTAAATGTTCTGGCTCATATTAACGCGATTGCTAATATTGATCTAATCTATCCAAATACGGTTTTAAATATTACGACAAATGATAAAAACGAAATAACTGGTGTAGAAATTACAAGTCCACAAGCAACAAGAGCTGTAACAGGACCGGTTTCTGAGCCAGCTCCAGCAACTCCAGTTCAGCCTGAGGTAGCTACGTCAGAAACTACGGCTCCTTCAACTGAAGCAAATGCTGAAGTTCCAGCAGCCCCAGTAACTGATGCTCCAGTGGCTCCAGCCCCTGTAGAAGAACAAGCGTCATCTGAGGCTCCAGCAGTTCCTGCAGAAGCTCAATCAGCTCCAGAAGCTGCTTCAAGTCAAGTGGCAGCTGCTGCGGAAGTGAGTGAACCACAGTCTACTGAGCCTATCACTGAACCAACTGCTCCAGCGACCCCAGCTCAGCCTGAGGCTACTCAACCAGAAGCTACAACTCCAGCGGCCGCCCCTCAATTGGACCAAGAGCAGGTTAACCAAGAGGTTACTAATATTGAATCACCAACCTACACTGCTCCAGCTGTAGCAACTCAAACAAGCAATAACGCTGCTAATGAAGGTTTGAGACCACAGACTGCTGCTTTGAAAGAAGAAATCGCAGCTAAATATGGAATTACAGAATTTAGTCTCTACCGTCCAGGAGATAGCGGAGATCATGGTAAGGGCTTGGCAGCTGACTTTATCGTTGGCAACAATACTGAGTTAGGAAATCAGGTTGCAGCTGATGTTACTTCTAACATGACCGGAAGAGGAATCTCTTACGTTATCTGGCAACAGAAATTCTATGCACCATTTGATAGCATTTACGGTCCAGCCAATACTTGGAACCAAATGCCAGACCGTGGTAGTGTGACTGAAAACCATTACGACCACGTGCATGTATCTATGAATGAATAAATAAGACAATTAAAAGCCCAGAAATGGGCTTTTTCTTATATTCTTTGTGAAAAAGCGAGAATTTTCTGATAAATTTTGGTATAATAAAGCGAACTACAGATAAAGGAAAAGAAAGAATGACTTTAGTTTATCAATCAACACGCGACGAAAAGAATAGAGTAACAGCCAGCCAGGCGATTTTGCAAGGTTTGGCGACAGACGGAGGCCTTTTTACCCCCATTACCTATCCGCAGGTCGATTTGGATTTTGCCAAGCTCAAAGACGCTTCTTATCAGGAAGTAGCCAAGCTAGTTTTATCTGCCTTTTTGGATGATTTTTCTGAAGCGGAGCTGGACCACTGTATCACCCATGCCTACGACAGCAAGTTTGATGATGCAGCGATTGCTCCCTTGGTCAAGCTGGATGGTCAGTATAATCTAGAGCTTTTCCACGGAGCGACCATTGCCTTCAAGGACATGGCTTTGTCCATTCTGCCTCACCTGATGACAACCGCAGCCAAAAAGCACGGCTTGGAAAACAAAATTGTTATTTTGACGGCGACGTCTGGGGACACAGGCAAGGCCGCTATGGCAGGCTTTGCGGATGTTCCAGGAACTGAAATCATCGTCTTTTATCCGAAAGATGGTGTCAGCAAGGTTCAAGAGCTGCAAATGACAACGCAGACAGGTGCCAATACGCATGTGGTGGCCATTGACGGCAACTTTGACGATGCCCAGACTAATGTCAAGCACATGTTCAATGACACAGACCTACGAGCTCGTCTCCTGGAGCACAAACTTCAGTTTTCATCAGCCAATTCTATGAATATTGGCCGTTTGGTGCCTCAGATTGTTTACTATGTCTATGCCTATGCTCAGTTAGTGAAAACGGGAGAAATCACAGCAGGCGACAAGGTCAACTTTACCGTTCCGACGGGGAACTTTGGCAATATCCTGGCGGCCTACTATGCCAAGCAAATCGGTCTGCCAGTTGGCAAGCTGATCTGCGCATCAAATGAGAACAATGTCCTGACTGACTTTTTCAAGACCCAGGTGTATGACAAGAAGCGGAGCTTTAAGGTGACGACTAGCCCGTCCATGGATATTTTGGTTTCCTCTAACTTGGAGCGCTTGATTTTCCATCTGTCTGGTAATAGCGCTGAGAAAACAGCTGCCCTGATGGCGGCTCTGAATGATCATGGCCAGTATGAACTGACGGACTTTGACGCTGAGATTTTAGAGCTCTTTGCAGCTGACTATGCGACAGAAGAGGAAACAGCTGCTGAAATCAAGCGGGTCTATCAAGTCTCTAACTACATTGAAGACCCTCATACAGCCGTTGCGTCTGCTGTCTATCAAAAATACTTGGCAGAGACAGGCGATCAGCGCAAAACTGTTATCGCGTCTACCGCTAGTCCTTATAAATTCCCAGTTGTAGCAGTTGAAGCTGTGACTGGTCAAACAGGACTCAGTGATTTCGAGGCTTTGGAGCAACTGCACGAACTTTCTGGCGTAGCCCTGCCACCAGCTGTGGACGGCTTAGAAACAGCATCGGTTCGCCACAAAACCACAGTCGCTGCAGACCAAATGCAGGCAGCAGTCGAAGATTACTTAGGATTGTAAGAATGGCTTAGAAAGCCTAAAATCAGCTGGATATCTGGCTGATTTTTTCTTAGGATATCCAATGAAAGAAAGAGAAGTAGCTGATGCTTAAGAGGGAGAATTTTCTCTATGACGAGTTATAAAAAAATCATGAACATTGCTCTGCCAGCTATGGCAGAGAACTTTTTGCAGATGCTCATGGGCATGGTCGACAGCTATCTGGTGGCTAGTCTGGGGCTGATTGCGATTTCTGGCGTCTCGGTGGCCGGCAATATCATTACCATTTATCAGGCAATCTTTATCGCGCTAGGGGCTGCTGTTTCCAGTCTCATCTCCAAGACTCTGGCTCAGGGAGACAAGGAGCGTCTGGCCTATCATACAGCTGAGGCTATCAAGTTGACACTGCTTTTGAGTTTTCTGCTAGGTCTCCTTTCTCTGCTTTTTGGTAGGCAGATGCTGGATCTGCTGGGGACGGAAAAGGCGGTGGCTGAAGCAGGCGGTCTCTATCTGGCTCTGGTTGGTGGGACCATTGTCCTGCTGGGCTTGATGACTTCCTTTGGAGCTTTAGTGCGGGTCACGCGCAATCCCAGATTTCCCATGTATGTCAGTCTTCTGACCAATGTCCTCAATGCCTTCTTTTCTGGTCTGGGGATTTATGTCTTTCGGCTTGGTATTGTCGGCGTAGCGCTGGGGACGGTGCTGGCTCGTTTGGTCGGTGTGCTCATTCTCTGGCGGGAGCTAGACTTGTCCACGATCCGCTGGAGCTGGGGTTTAGATGGCGAGCTCTTGCGCCTGTCTCTGCCGGCTGCTGGAGAGCGGCTCATGATGCGGGCGGGCGATGTGGTGATTATCGCCATTGTGGTTGTCTTTGGGACGGATGCAGTAGCGGGGAATGCCATCGGCGAAGTCCTGACGCAGTTTAACTACATGCCGGCTTTCGGGGTCGCGACAGCAACAGTCATGCTGGTGGCCCATGCGGTTGGCGAGGGCGATATGCAAGCGGTTGGTCTGATTCGTCAGCGGGCCTTCTGGCTGTCTTTTGCTTGCATGCTGCCCTTTGCTTTAGGTATTTTCGCACTTGGTCGACCGCTGACCTTGCTCTATACGGACAATAGCGGAGCGATCACAGCCAGTCTTTCGGTCATCCTCTTCTCCCTGCTGGGAACTCCCATGGCAGCTGGGACCGTGATTTACACAGCGGTTTGGCAGGGGCTGGGCAATGCCAGACTGCCCTTTTATGCCACGACTATTGGCATGTGGTTAATTCGCATCATCTCAGGCTATTTGTTGGGTGTGACCTTTGGCTTGGGTCTGCCAGGAGTCTGGGCTGGGACGCTCTTGGACAATGGCTTCCGCTGGCTATTTTTAAAGGTTTTATACGACAGAAAAATGAGGGAAATCACATGACAACAGCGTTTATTTGGGATTTGGACGGAACCTTGCTGGACTCCTACGATGCTATTTTGGCAGGAATTGAGGAAACCTACGCCCACTATGGCCTGGACTTTGACAGGGCAAGTATTCACAGCTATATCCTAAAGCACTCTGTCCAGAAGCTCTTGGAAAAAGTAGCGTCTGAGAAGGGGCTGGACGCTGCCGAGATGAATGCCTTCCGTGGAGCAAGCCTAAAGGAGAAGAATGCTCAGGTCCACCTGATGGAAGGAACGGCGGAGATACTGGCTTGGGCTAAAGAGCAGGGCATTGCCCAGTTCGTCTATACCCACAAGGGACTCAATGCCCATCAAATCTTGCAAGACTTGGGCATTCATGACTATTTTACAGAAATCATCACAACGGCCAATGGCTTTAAGCGCAAGCCCCACCCAGAGGGTGTCGACTATCTGCTCGCGAAATATGGCCTGGATAAGCAGGAAACCTACTATATCGGGGACCGGACCCTAGATGTAGATGTCGCAGTCAATAGTGGCATCCAGAGCATTAACTTCTGTGACTACCGATCAGAAATCAATCAGAAAATAGAGAAGCTGATGGATATCCAGCATCTATTTACAAGATAAAAAGCAGACCAGAACTGATCTACTGTCAGTCTAGCCTGCTTTTTCTTTTACATATGCTCAATGTGAAGTTCGAGCAAGAACTCAAGAGCCCCGGGAGTACAGTTCTTTTTTTCAATAGGGAAACCAACAATTGGTCCCAACATGATATAAAAATCTTCCTTAGTATGAAAAACTTTGACGATGTCATCATAGCTATAAAGAAACTCTCCTCGTTTGCTTTTTACAGAGAATTTATCTTTCTCAAATATAAGAGTTTGCTCCATATCCTTCCAGAAAGGAGTTTTTTGATAGGCTTTCTTTATCTGAAAGTCCATGCCAAAGTATATTGCTGAGAATGTAATCAAAGATGCAAATAGCACGGTAAACACAGAGAATCGCTTCAGTTGCTCAGGTATAAAGGTCAGATAGAGCGACATGATTCCTATAAAGATGAGAATATTTAGTAAAAATCCTTTTCCACGTATGAAAACAGACCATGCAAATCGTTGATAGACTTCCTCAGTCACAAGAGTTGGAATGGTTATTGGGAACATGCTTCACCTCCTAGTTTTTATTATTATACCATAGAAGAGTGATAAGATATAGCTGGCTCTTGCTAGGCGATACGAGGCAAGGTAGGTTTCTCTTAGAGGAGGCGAGTGATTTTTTCATCTTTGTCTAAAACCAGTACATCTGGCATGCTTAGGCTACGCCAGAAGTCATAATCAATGCTGGAGTCAAATGCGCTCAGCAAGATGCAAATCAGATTGCCATGGGAACTGATGATAATTTCTTCGTTTTGGTGTTTGCTTTCCAGTTCATGAAAAAGAGCTAAGGCTCGCTGTTGAGCCTGTTGATTAGACTCGCCACCAACAAGTGAAAATGTTGACTGTGACCAAAGTTGCATGAGGCATTGTTCAAAATCTTGGCCAGCAATCGCTTGACTGCTTAGCTCTCGCTCTATTAGCCGTTTGTCGGTTTGAATAGCGAGTTTTAGACTCTGAGCCAAAGGCTCGACCGTTTGGATAGCCCTTCGGTAAGGGCTGGAATAAATGGCGGTAATGGCTTTGTCTGTTAAAAATTCAAGCTGTGCCAAGGATGCTTGCCCTTTGTCTGATAATGATCGGTTGATTTCATCAGGTGTATAGTTAGAATGCGCATGACGGATAAAATAGTAAGTGTTTTTCATAGGATAATTATAGCAAAATTTAAATCTCCATTCATTTTCTACCTATTTTCCACGCCGCCTTTTCTGTCTTTGTCCGCCTTTCGTGTTATAATAAACC
>NZ_CALIIB010000133.1 GCF_938020365.1 uncultured Streptococcus sp.
CTTGCTCAAGCGACCTTCAATCGTTGAAAGCACAGCACGACCTTCAATCGTGAAATAACGAAAAGATGGGAGAACACAATGAGTGATAACTCTAAGATTCGTGTCGTTGTTGGTATGAGCGGAGGTGTTGATTCATCAGTAACTGCCTTGCTCTTGAAAGAGCAAGGTTACGATGTAATTGGCATCTTCATGAAAAACTGGGACGACACAGATGAATTTGGTGTCTGCACAGCCACAGAAGACTACAAGGATGTAGCAGCTGTTGCAGACCAGATTGGCATTCCTTACTACTCTGTCAACTTTGAGAAAGAGTACTGGGATCGCGTTTTTGAATACTTCTTGGCAGAATACCGTGCTGGTAGGACTCCGAACCCAGATGTCATGTGTAACAAGGAAATCAAGTTTAAAGCCTTCCTTGACTACGCCTTGACACTGGGTGCAGATTACGTAGCAACGGGTCACTATGCTCAGGTGAAGAGAGACCAAGATGGCCTAGTCCATATGTTACGTGGCAAGGACAACAATAAGGATCAGACCTACTTCTTGAGCCAGCTATCACAGGAACAATTACAAAAGACCATGTTTCCTCTGGGGCATTTAGAAAAGCCAGAAGTTCGAGCAATTGCTGAAAGAGCTGGCTTAGCCACTGCTAAGAAAAAAGACTCGACCGGTATTTGCTTCATTGGTGAGAAGAATTTTAAAGAATTTCTGAGTCAATATTTACCAGCTCAGCCTGGTCGCATGATGACCTTGGAAGGCCGAGATATGGGCCAGCATGCAGGACTCATGTATTATACCATTGGCCAGCGAGGGGGTCTTGGGATCGGTGGTCAGCAGGGCGGTGATAATGAACCTTGGTTTGTGGTCGGAAAAGATCTTAGCCAAAATATTCTTTATGTCGGTCAAGGATTTTATCATGACCATTTAATGTCAACCAGCCTTGACGCTAGTCAGGTTCATTTCACGAAAGAAATGCCGGAAGAATTTACTATGGAATGTACAGCTAAGTTCCGTTATCGTCAGCCTGATTCCAAGGTGACAGTTACTGTAAAGGGTGACAAGGCGGTTGTCAACTTTGATCAACCACAAAGGGCGGTGACTCCAGGCCAAGCAGTCGTTTTCTATGATGGAGATGAGTGCTTAGGTGGTGGCTTGATTGACAGAGCTTATAAGAATGGTCAAGTCTTGCAGTACATTTAGATTGACAATTTCGCTCAATTTGCTAAAATAAGATAAGCAATACCTATGATGGTCAAAGCTCATGGATGTTGCAGGCTTTTTTGTCCTGCACTTCT